>JBFLYF010000149.1:0-7772 GCA_040756795.1 Pseudomonadota bacterium | reverse complement strand
GATGCCGCGCACCAGCCGCTCGCTGAAGCGCGAGCCCTGCTTGAAGTCCACCGCCACCTTGCCGACGCGCGCCTCGATCACCGCGATCTCGACCACGCCGGCCTTGATCTCCTGCTGCGGCAGGTAGGCCTGCGCGAGGAAGTAGCCGCGCTCGCGGTAGTACGCGCGCACCTTGGTCGCGGCGTCGTTCAGCCCGTCGATCGTCTGCTCCTTGCCGACGAACTCCTTCACCTGCTCGAGCAGCACCGCCTCGCTGAAGAGCGTGTTGCCGCTGATCTTGAACGCGGTGACCGTGACTTTGAGCCCCGGCGCGCCGAGCGCGGGCCGCGGCTCCTCCACGCGCGGCAGCACCTCGGGCGCGGCCTTCGGCACGGGCGGCGGCTGCTTCAGGCCCTCGAGCACGCTGCCCGCGTCGGGCTTCACCTGCGCGAGCTGGCCGAAGGCGGCGACGCTGAAAACCGAGAGGAGAAACGCGAGCGGCAGGAGCCGTCCCGCGCACGCAAACACGCCTGCGGTCCCGTCACCCTCGACTTCGGAACTGCAAATCCGTTTAAAATCCAAGAGTTAGTAGCCTTTTCTTATAGGGGACCTAAATTAAACAGCCACTCGCGAGAATAACGTGAAATTTTTCCCGTCGCAACGCGAGTCTTGGCCTTTGTTGAGAAACACTTAAAACGCTTGTTGTTATTCCGCTACAGCCTGTTCACAGAATGAAATTTGAGCTCAAAAACCGCAAAGATGTGTCAGCGACCCGCCCACCGGAGGCCCGAATGCAGACCTTGCAGGAGCTTGGCACGCGCTTCGGCAGCGACAAGGCCGGACACGGTTTCTGCGCGTTCTATGACGAGCTGCTCGCCGACCGGCGCAATCTCGTGACCAAGGTGCTCGAGATCGGTGTCGCGAGCGGGGCGTCCCTGCGCATGTGGCGCGAGTATTTCCCGGCCGCCGCGATTCACGGCGTGGATCTTTCCCCCGCTTCCGCGCCGGCTGGCGGCCGAATCGTGATCCATGAGGCCGATCAGGCGAGACGCGACTCGCTCAATCGCGTGCTCGCACGGACCGGCTCCGGCTTCGACGTGATCATCGA
The DNA here is from genome assembly GCA_040756795.1 of Pseudomonadota bacterium. Taxonomy (GTDB): domain Bacteria; phylum Pseudomonadota; class Gammaproteobacteria; order Burkholderiales; family SG8-39; genus RBG-16-66-20. The sequence continues at coordinate 6,685 of JBFLYF010000149.1, read as the reverse complement.
CGACGGCGGACACACCATGGAGCAGCAGCAGGTAAGCCTGGGCTGCCTTTTCCCGCACCTGCGCCAGGGAGGCCTTTATGTCGTCGAGGACCTGCATTCCTCCTTCGCCGACGAGATCGCCGTCACCCGCGGCGCTCAAGGTGCATACAGGTACTCGACAGGGATCCACGACGGGGGGCCCACGACGTACCAGATCGTGCAATTCCTCGCGCAGGCAAAGCGTTGCGATAGCCTGTACCTTTCGGCTCCCGAGATCGACTATCTCGCTCGAAACGTTGCCGGCGCGCGAATCTTCGACCGCGACGGCGATCGGAAACACATGACTTGCGCCCTGCTCCACCGATGAGCAAGCAGATCGAATCCAACCTGATCGCGGTCAACGAGCGCGAAATCGAGGAGTTCGAGCGCGCGGTCTACAACCGCCGGCACGAGCAGGCCGGCACGGCGCTGATCGCGCTTCTCCCCAGGCTGAACGGCGTCTTCGGCGCGCCGGGCTACCTCGCCGCCGCGGAGGTCGAGCGCTATCTCTATACGCGCCTCGGCGCGGCGCTCACCGCGTTCCTCGCCGACGAGGCGCTGAACCTGTCGCAGGCCGGGTTCGACGCGCTGGTGCTCCGCCAGCCCGTGATCCCCATGGTGTTCGAGGCGAGCGCGTTCGAGGGCTCCGACCACCTCGTGCGCCTGATCGGCACCCGCGACCCCGCCAACCCCGACAGGATCAATTTTCCGACGCCGCAGCAACAGCTGAAGCTGCTGCTCGCCTACTCGCTCGACTCCGACATCGAGCTCGATCTCGAAGCCATGCTCCGCAGGGACCCCGGAGCGCTGTTTCCGGCGTTTCTCGGCATGCTGGGCCGCTGCATCGTCCTGACGCGCAACGCGCACCGCAGGCGCTCGCAGCTGCTACGGCTGGGTGGGCTCTTCGAGAATGTCGCGCCGCGCATCGATCAGATGCCCGCGCTCGCCTCGATCTGGATGAACTGCATGTACGGCACCGAGCCCGACCGGCACGCGATCCGCCGGCCCCTCAACACCATCGCGCGGCGCGTCGCCGCCCCCGCGCCGGAGCACGAGCGCGCACCCGGAACGCCGCGGCGCGCGCTGGCAGAGCGCCCGGTGATGCTGGCGCCGCTGGAGCATTTCCGCGTCCCGCACGTGAACTATCTGTGGTTCGCGCCTGTCTTGCGCAAACTCCGCGAGCGCTTTCTCCTCGTCGGCGCGGGCACGGCGCAGGATCTCGACGAGGTCTCACGCAATGCGTTCGATCGCCTCATCGAGTTCGACCCGCCCGACACGCGCGGATTTCGCCCGCTGCTCGATGCCTTGAGCGCGGTCAAGGCCGACATCGTTCTGTACCCGACGCTGGGCATCCAGTGGTGGTGGGTCGCGGTCTGCAACGTGCGGCTGGCGCCGATCCAGGCGATGCTGATGGGGGTCCCCGCGAGCTCGTTCTCGGGGGCCATGGACTACGTGGTGATCGATGAGAGCTGGGCGGGCGAGCCCGACTGCTACAGCGAGACCCTGGTGCATGTGCGCGCGGGCGCCACGCGCTTCCAGCCGCGCGGCGCCCGGGTGCCGCCACCCCCGCCTGCTGCACGCAATGGCGGCAGCCCGGTGCGGGTGGCGGTGCCCGCGCTCGTGACCAAGCTGAATGCGCCTTTCCTCGAGGCCTGCCGGGAGATCGCGAAAAAGAGCCGCGCGAAGCTGGAATGGCATTTTTTCCCCGGCATGTCGGGGCTGCACCACAGGATCGCGACGCGCGGCATCCTCGAGTGGTTCCCGGAGGCCCGGGTATACGGCTACATGGAGTACGACGCCTATCTCGAGGCGCTCGCGCGCTGCGATGTGCACCTCAGCCCGTTCCCGTTCGGCGGCTCGAGCAGCAACATGGACTCGATGCAGCTTGGCATCCCCATCGTCACGCTCGAGGGGCGCGAGGCGCACTCGCAGACCGATGCCGGGATGCTGCGGCGCGCGGGGTTGCCTAGTTGGCTCATTGCGCATGATGCCGAGCAATACGTTCGCGCCGCGCTCCGGCTCATCGATTCGCCCGGCGAGCTCGCGAAGACCCGGCGCCAGTTTCTCGCGGTACGGATCGACGAGATATTCACCGAAGCCGATCCGGCGGCCGCCGACGATTACGCGAATGCGTTCTGCTGGCTTTACGAGCATCACCAACACATTCAAAGCACCGGGAGAAGATGCTGGACCGTCGCCGATCGGGCCGGCGTGTCGCCCACTCCGCAGGAAGCTCTGCCCGGGATTCCCGCGGCGACGACCGCAACGCGCACCAGGAAACCGTCTCGTGAGCGACGCGCCAGAAGCAAACCGGATCGCGTTCGAAGAGCGCGAGATTGAGGCGTTCGAGCGCCTCGCGTACGGCCGGCAGCACGAGCCGGCCGCGCGCCGCCTGATCGAGATTCTCGATCGCGCCTACCGGATCTACCGTACCCCCGGTCGGCTGGTACCGCCGAGCGTCGAGCGCCGGCTCTACACGCGCCTCGCCGCGGCGGCGTGCGCGCTGCTCGCCGACCCGCGGTTCCAGCTTTCCGAGGATGGCTTCGCCTCGCTCGCTCTGCACCACTCCACGCTCGGCTACCTTTTCAGCGCGAGCGGCTTCGGTCGAAGCAATCATCTCGCTGCGCTTGCCGGGGCGCGCAATCCCGACGACCCGAAACGCCTCGATTACCGGTCCCCGCAGGAGCAGCGCAAGCTGTTGCTCGCCTGCTCGCTCGACTCCACGCTCGAGGTCGACCTCGAGGCAATGCTGCGCGCCGATCCGCAGGGCATGCTGCCGCTCTACCTCGGCATGCTCAACCGCTACCTGTTCCTCACTCCCGCCGCGCACCAGAGGCGGGAGATGCTGCTCGGCATCGCGCCGCTCTTTCAGGACACGGTCCTGAGCCCGCGGCAGCTGCCCTCGCTCGCGGTCGCCTGGATGAACTGCATGTACGCGACCGGAAGGGACAAGCACGCGATCAAGCGCACGCTCAACCGGCTCCTCGCCCGCTTCGTGGGAGACGCGCCGGCCGCCGCGCCTCGCCAACGCCGCCCCCTCGCCGCGCGGCCGGTCATGCTCGTGCCGATCGAAGACCTGCGCGAGGGGCACGTCAACTACCGCACCTTCGGCCCCCTGCTGCGCGGGTTGCGCGAGCGCTTCGAGCTGGTCGGCGCGCATACCGGAGGACGGCTCGACGCGGGCTCGGCGAGCCTCTTCGATCGCGTCCTGGACCTGGAGCACCCCGTCGACCGGGGCGGCTACGCGCGGGTCATCGCGCAACTTCGCGGCGTGAACGCCGACATCGCCTACTACCCCACCGTGGGGAGCAACCCCTGGTGCATCGTCACCGCGACCCAGCGGCTCGCGCCGATCCAGGTCGCGACCATGGGCGTGCCGGCGACCACGCATTCCGAGGCGATGGACTACGTCGTCATCGAGGAGAGCTGGGCGGGCGACCCGGCCTGCTACTCCGAGACCCTCGTGGAGACGCGCGCGGGCTCCACCCGCTTCCTGCCGCGCGAATGGAGCGCCGGCTCCCGGCCCGCGGCGCCCCGCGCGCCCTCCGCGAACGACCTCGTCCGGATCGCGGTACCCGCGCTCGGCCCCAAGCTCACCATGCCGTTCATGCAGGCGTGCGGCCGCATCGCGGAGCGCAGCAGCGTCCCCCTCGAATGGCACTTCTTCGCCGGCCTCTCAGGGCTTCAGCACGCCGTCGCGAGAGACCAGATCAAGCGCCTAGTGCCAGACGCGATCGTGCACCCCTACCTGGATTACGACTCGTACATGCGCGCGCTCGCGCGCTGCGACCTGCACCTCAGCACCTTCCCGTTCGGCGGCATGAACACCATCTTCGACTCGCTCTACCTCGGCCTGCCGATCGTGACGTTCGAGGGGCGCGAGCCGCACGAGCGCAGCGATGCAGGGATGATGCGGCGCGCTGCCCTCCCGGAGTGGCTAATCGCCCATGATGAGGAGGAGTATGTGCGGATCGCTCTAAGGCTGACAGGAGAGCCGCAACTGCGCCATGAGGTCTGCTCGGCCTTGCTTGAAACCGACATCGAGAAGGCATTCTTCACGGATGGCCGCGGACCGGAAGATGATTTTGTCGCAGCATTTGCTTGGATCTACGAGCAACACGAGGCACTTCAACACACGGCCAAGCGTGCCTGGACGGTCCAACATAGACAAGAAACGGTGACCCGCGGGAGCGTCGCTTCTCAAATTGGGCTGCATCCGCACGCTCGCTCGCGACCAATAGGTTAGCGGTTCGGTTCTCGATAGACGTAAACCGTGTACTCGTACAAGCCGTAGTCCGCGCGAAAAACGACGTGCCGGCTGCAAGCCCTTTTGAGGAAACTGGCCGCTTGATCGAACGGCCAGTGGAACAGATCTTCTCGCTTCCAATCCACGTGCTCGCTCATCACGTTGAAAGCCAGTCCGTGGCGTGCGGATTGGAAGGCTGCCTGGATCATGGCCGTCGCAAATTCCTCCATTTCCGCTTGTGACAGGGACGCTTTTACTGTTAGCAACCCGTTCATGATTACGTAGTCGAACGACCTCTCCACCAGCGGAGCGACAAGCACATCGCGCGCTTCGAAGCGAAGATCTGGGTGGCGGCGGCATGCCTCCTCTACCATCTGCCGTGAAAGGTCGATCCCGAAATAATCAATCGCAGCAAGCCTGTTCGTGGCGCGAAGATAATCCGCGAAAAGGCCGAAGCCACAGCCCAAGTCAAGAATCGACAAGCGGTTCGCATGCGCACCGCATATGTTGAACATCACTTGATTACGAAGATCTACATCGTCGGCCTTCGGCCACGCTACCCCCTTGTGCGAGGTCCCGTGCTCGGTTAGATGCCTCTCGTAATAATCTACAATCCGCTGGTAGCGTGGTTGCTGCACGGGCATCCTCCTTGCCAAACGCGCCGGCAACGAGAATCATAGCGCTGACTCTCGAAGACTCCTACACGGGACTACATGGAACGGCTGGTAATTTTTGGCGCGGGTCAGATCGCGGATGTCGCGCATTTCTATTTCACCAATGACAGCGCATTCGATGTCGTGGGGTTCTCGGTTGACGCGGGCTACCTGCGCGAACCTTCGTTCCACGGCCTCCCGGTTGTCGCATTTGATGAACTCGCCAAAGCGTTTCCGCCAGCCGAGCATCGCATTTTCATAGCGATGAGCTACGTAAGACTGAATCAGGCCCGGGCCGAAAAGCTTGCCGCAGCCGAGTCACTAGGTTATCGCGCAGTGAGCTACCTGAGTACGAAGGCGACCGTGTGGCCAGGGCTTCAATACGGTCGCAACTGCTTCATTCTTGAAGACAACACGATTCAGCCATTCGCCCGAATCGGAAACAATGTGACCCTTTGGTCTGGCAACCACATTGGTCATCATGCTGTCATCGGAGACAACGTGTTCATTGCGTCCCACGTCGTGGTCTCGGGTGCGGTCAAGGTCGGCGATTACTCGTTCATTGGCGTAAACGCGACCATTCGAGACAACGTAACGATTGGCCAGTCATGCGTAATCGGTGCCGGAGCTCTCATTCTCCGGGATACGAAGGACTTGGAGGTGTACATGGGAGATGGCTCTATTGCCTCCAAAGTTCCTAGCAATCGCTTGCGCGGGGTTTGAACCATCCGGGGTGCTGACCACGCGACTCGCCAAAAGGACGCCGTGCCGTAGTCGATGCAGTAGTCGATAGGACGAACCAGACTCAACACGGCGCAATGGAATCAGTCGCGATCATGCAGCCCTACTTCGTGCCCTACGCGGGCTATTTCAGGCTCTTCGCGGCGGCGGATCTGTTTGTGATCTATGACTGCGTCCAGTTCCCCAGGCGGGGCTGGGTTCACCGCAACCGCCTTCCAGATGCAAACGGAAACCTCGCATGGCTGACGCTGCCCCTGGTTAAGGCTTCCCGCGAAGTCCTGATCCGCGACCTGCGATTTCAAACCGATGCGGGCGAGCGCCTAAAAACGCAACTGCGCAAGTTTCCTTCGCTCTCGGGCAACGCTTGCTCCGCACCCATCGTAGAGGCGCTTAGTCCCACGGAAACAAACGTGGTCGACTATCTTGAGCGATTGCTACGCCAGTGCTGCGACATGCTTGGCCTGGGGTTCAACACCGTGCGTTCCAGTTCTCTCGGAATCCATGGCCATGTGCGTGGTGCTGATCGCATCATCGCGATCGCGCGATCAGTTGGCGCCAAGCAATATATCAACGCTCCGGGTGGACGACTTCTCTACGACGTGAGCATGTTCGCTCGACAAGGGCTCGACTTGATGTTCCTTTCTGACTACCAAGGCTCGAACGCGAGCATCTTGCATCGGCTGTTGACGGAACCGGCCGACCTAGTTTGCCAAGAACTCCGTGCGCAGACCACGTTAGCGCGCTGAGCGCGCCGACGGATCTCGGCCACCAACGCTCATGAAGCTCGACAAGCTTGGCCGCATCTTCGTATCCACGGGGCAGTACCCGTGGATGGCATCGCATGCCCAAGTACCTATCGCGGAGCACCTCCGCGACGATCTCTTCAGGATCTATTTTACCTCGCGTGACCATCAGAACCGCTCGCATATTACGTGGCTCGAGATAGATATTCGAGAGCCGCAGCACATTCTGCGGCTTGCGGAGGCGCCGTTGCTAGGTCCTGGCCCTGCCGGCACGTTTGACGATA
>JBFLYF010000148.1:0-7858 GCA_040756795.1 Pseudomonadota bacterium | reverse complement strand
GCGCCTCGAGCAGCACGTCGGTGCCTTTTTTCTCCACCAGGCGCCCGACCGAGAGGATGACCACCGGGTCGTCCGGGCTCCTGCCGTTGCTCTCGGAATTTCTTTCCGCCGGAGGGAACCGGGAAAAATCCAGTCCGTGATAAACCAGCTCCACCCGCTCCGGCGGCGCGAGCGCCGCGAGATGCGCGCGGTTCGCGGCGGTGCAGGTCACCAGCCACTCGCACGCGGCGAGCTTCTCGCGCTTTTCCCACTCCGGCGTGGTCCAGATGTCCTTGGCGTGCGCCGAGCCCGTCCAGGGCAGGCCGCGCAGCAGCGCCGCGTAGCGCGCGACGGAGGCCGGCGTATGCAGGAAGTGCGCGTGGAGGCGCCGCACCCCGGCGGGCAGCTCGTGCGCGAGCACCAGCGCCTGGCCGAAGCGCCGTATGCGGTTGGGCGTCGGATCGCGCGCGAGATCGCGCAGCCACAGATTCCGGGTTTGTCCATAGGTTCGTCTTCGCCTCTCATGGAGCCAGGCGCGTATCACTCTAAGAGGCTCGAGAAAGAGATATTCGGGCAAGTACAGAATCGGGGCCTTGATCTCCTCGTGCACCGGGTGGCGCCGCGCATCGGTCGGGCGGCGCAGCGAGACGATCAGGATCTCCAGGCCGCGGCGCTCGAGCGACGCGATCTCCTGCGCGATGAACGTCTCGGAGAGCCGCGGATAGCCCTTGAGGACGAAGGCGACGACGCCCCGCATCGGTCCGCTCCGGCCGGTGCTCCGGCGCCCGCGGCTAGCCGGCGCGCTGCTGCGGCGCCTGCGCTTCCTGCTGCGCCGCCGCTTCGATCCACGGCGCGACCAGGCGCCCGACGTTCTCCAGGCCCTGCAGCAGCCCGGGCACCACGATCTCGGAAGGCAGGTTCTGGCGCGGCAGCAGGCGCAGGGCGGAGGCCATCACCGCCGGGTCGTAGCGGCCGTCGTCCGCGAGCATCGACACCAGGCCCAGCTTCGCGGCGCGCGAGATGCGGATGAACTGCTCCAGGCGCGGCGCGGTGCGCGGCACGATGAGCGCACGCTTGTCGAGCGAGAGCACCTCGCAGAAGGTGTTGTAGCCCCCCATCGCCACCACGCCGGCGGCGCGCGCGAGCAGGCTCTCGAGATGGTTGTGGAACGTGATCACGTCCACCCGCTTCAGGCGCGCGGCGCGGTCCATGAATTCCGCCTGGCGCTCGGGCTGCATGAAGGGCCCGAGCACGAGCAGCGCCGGGTACGGCAGCAGCGGGTCGTGCTCGTAGGCGCGCAGCACCCACTCGATCAGCGCCTCGCCGTCGCCGCCGCCGCCGGTGGTGACGAGCAGGTAGGGGCGGCTCGTGACCTCCGGCAGGCGCGGTGGCGCGCCATGCGTCGGCACCTCGCGATGCAGGTAGCCCGTGTACACCATCTTCTGGCGCACGCTGATCGGCAGCGAGACGCCCTCGAGCGGGTCGCAGATCTGCGGCAGCCCGTAGACCCAGATCTCGTCGTAGAGCTCGCGCAGCGCGGGCAGCACGTTCTTCCTCTGCCACTCGGGCTCGAGCAGGCGCGGCTCGTCGAGCACGTCGCGCAGCCCCAGCACCAGGCGCGTGCCGCGCGGCTTGAGCACCTCGAGCGTCTCGAGCACCTCGCCCCTCAGGCCCATCGGCTCCTTGTCGACGATGAACAGGTCCGGCTCGAACATCTCGGCGGTGTGGCGGATGATCGAGCCGCGCAGCTTCAGCGTCTGGTCGATGTCCAGGTGCAGGTTGAGGGAGGTGTACTCGCCGTTCCTCAGCTTGATCACGCCGGGAATGCGCACGAAGTCGACGCGCGCGCGAAAGTCGAACGAGCCGATGATCGGCGAGCCCGACAGGATCAGCACCGAGACGTGCTTGAAGCGCTCGACCAGCGAGTGGGCGATGGCGCGGCAGCGGCGCAGGTGCCCCAGGCCCATGGTGTCGTGGCTGTAGATGAGAATGCGGCCGTCGCCGCGCCTGCCGTTCATGTTCTCTCCCTCGAGGCCGCGCATTCTACCGCGGCCGCGGAAAAGGCAAACCGCGGGGACCGCTCAGTGCAGCGCCGGCCGCAGGTCGCCGGACTCGCGCGCGCGGTAGGCGACGTCGCGCACCCCGGGCACCGCGACCGCGACCTCCACGATCTTCAGCATCTCCTCGGTGCCGCAGCCCGAGACCGAGATCACGCCCGCGGCTGCGCTCACGCTGGCGCGCGTGTCGCGCGTCTCCGGCGAGCGCCGCAACGCCGCCCAGACCCGCGCCGAGAGCGCGAGGTCCTCGAGCTGCCGGCGCGAGGCGTCGGTCTCGGCGAACTTCGGCGAGCGCACGATGCCGAGCACCTCCTCGACGCACTCCGGAACGCTCACGCGCTCGGTGTTGAGCACCAGGTCGTAGTGCTCCGAGTCGCTCCAGTTCAGCCCGTAGTGGCGCCTGACGATGGCGGTATGCGCCTCGTCATTGCGGTGGATCTCCTCGGCCACCTGGGCGGCATCGCCGGTGCCGATACGCTCCATCATGCGTTTGCGCCGCAGCTCGAGCGGCGCGCACACCCGCACCGTGACCACGTGCGCGACATCGCGCAGCAGGTGCGTCGCGCCCCAGCCGCGGATGATCGCGCCGCGCCCCTCCATCGCCTTGGCGATGATCTCGTCGGCCGAGTGGATGAAAAGGCTCGTCTGGTCGGCGGTGATCCGCTGCAGCAGCCCGGCCTTGCCGTCCAGGAGGTTGATCACGTGGCTGCGGCGCAGCCGCATGCGGTCGGCCAGGTGATCGATCACCTCGTGATAGATGACCGGCAGGCCGAGCGCCTCCCCGAGCCCCGTGGCCACGTCCTTGCCCAGCGAGCCCATTTCACGCGTAATGGCGACGATCGGCATCTGCGCTTCCTCCCCCGCGAGGCGACGGTCCGGCGGCTAGTCTACGCCTGTGTCGGGCCCGGGCGACGGGGTCGGAAGCCGGTCCTTGACTATGCGCTTGCCCCAGGACTAGATTGGCTGCAGCCCCTCGGAGAACGAGGCGGTGGGGCAACACGCAACCTCTTATCAATCAACAGGAAAGGGTCCCGATGAGAGCGTCCTTCTTCCGTCTTGTCAGCCGCATCCTGATCGTCTGCATGATCGGGCTGCCGTTCCAGGTCCATGCCGGGCTGATCGGCACCGACCAGGTGGTCTCCGCCGCGCAGGCGGCGGCCGCGCGCGATGCCGTGACCCAGGTGCTCAACCGGACCGAGGTGGCGAGCCAGCTGCAGGCGCTCGGCCTGAGCGCCCAGGACGCGAAGGACCGCGTCGCCGCGCTGACCGACCAGGAAGTCGCCAGGCTCGCCGGGCAGATCCAGAGCCTGCCGGCGGGAGCGGACGGCTCGGGCCTGGTGCTGCTCATCCTGATCGGCGTCCTGATCTGGTGGCTGGTCAGGAAATAGCGCCGCCCGCAGCGCGCCGCGCCGCAACAAGAGCCCGCGTCCGCGCGGGCTTTTTTTTGCCGCTCGCGCTCGGCGCGCTGCTCGCGCTCGCCGGCTGCATCTCGCTGCCGCAGACCGAGGCGCTGCGCAGCGCGGCGCCGGCCGGCCTGCCGCCGCGCGTCGAGCTCACGCAGGTGCCCTTCTTCGAGCAGACCGAGTTTCTCTGCGGCCCGTCGTCCCTCGCCATGGTGTTCAACGCGGCCGGGGTCAAGGCGAGCGTGGAGTCGCTCACGCCCCAGGTCTACCTGCCGGGCCGCGAGGGGAGCCTGCAGGCCGAGATGCTCGGCGCGACGCGCCGCGCGGGCCTGGTCGCCTACACGCCCGCGCCCGGGCTCGAGAGCGCGCTGCGCGAGCTCGCCGCGGGCAGGCCGGTCGTGGCGCTGCTCAACCTGTCCGTGCGCTGGATGCCGATCTGGCACTACGCGGTGCTCGTCGGCTACGACCTGGAGCGCGGGCACTTCGTGGTGCGCTCGGGCAGGAGAGAGCGCGACGAATGGAGCTTCGGCTTCGTAGAGTTCCTCTGGAAGGACAGCGGCTACTGGGCGATGCTCGCGCTCGAGCCCGGCGCGCTGCCGGCGACGGCGCGCGAGCAGGAGTTCGCGGCCGCGGTCGCGGCGCTGGAGCGCGCGGGAGGCAAGCGCGAGGCGCGCGCCTCCTACCGCGCGCTGCTCGAGCGCTGGCCGCGGAACCTGGTGGGCCTGTTCGGCCTGGGCAACACGGAGTACGCGCTCGGTGACCTGGCCGCGGCGGAGGACGCTTTCCGCCGCGCCGCCGCCGCGCACCCGCAATCGGCCCCGGCCCTCAACAACCTCGCGCACGTGCTCGCCGAGCGCGGGCGCCTCGCCGAGGCCGAGGCGGCCGCGCGCCGCGCGGTCGAGCTGGGCGGGCCGACGCTCGCCGAAGCGCGCAAAACACTCGAGGAGATCCTGGCGCGGCGCCCCAGCGGCGCCCGGGCCGATCCCGCTAGCCCGCGCTGATCTCCTTGAGGCGCCGCTCGGCGGCCACGCGCACCGCCTGCTTCAGGTCCGGGTGCGCGTCCATGAAGCTCTCGAAATCGTCCTTGTGCAGCACCAGCAGCCGGCAGGGCGCGAGCGCGGTGATGCTGGCGGTGCGCGGCCGCTCGGCGATCAGCGCGATCTCGCCGAAGAAATCGCCCGCGCCCAGCTTGCCTTTGGGCGCGGCGGTCTCGGTGTCCACCTCCACTTCGCCCGAGACGATGAAGTACATCGAGTCGCCCTGGTCGCCCTTGCGGATGAGCGGCTCGCCGCGCTCGGCGCGGCGCGCGCGCAGCACGCTCGCGACCGCGGCGATGCGCGCCGCATCGAGGCTGCGAAAGAGCGGCACCTTCGCCACCAGGTTCCAGGTGTCGACGAACTCGCGCCGGCGCACCGCCTCGACGAACGCCGAGGCGATGATGCCCACGGGGATCGCGAACATGCACAGGCCGATCACCGCGGCGAGGCCGCCGGCCATCTTGCCCCAGAAGGTGACCGGCGTGATGTCGCCGTAGCCCACCGTGGTGAGCGTCACGATCCCCCACCACATCGCCTCCGGGATGCTGCCGTACTTGTCCGGCTGCACGTCGCGCTCGAAGTAGAACACCAGGCTCGAAAGAAACACGAGCAGCGCGAGCATCAGCAGCGCGGCGCTGCCCAGCACGCGGCGCTCGCTGTAGACCGCCTCGATCAGGAACTGGAACGCCGCCGTATGCCGCAGCAGCTTGAAGATCGGCATGATGTCGAGCCAGTCGAGCTGCAGGCCGATCTGCGTCGCGAGCGTGAACGGGATCGCCGCGAGCAGGTCGATCAGTCCCGGCAGCGAGAAGATGTAGCGCGCGCGCGCCCGGCCGGCGCTCGCCGCACCCGGCTCCTCGGGCGCGACCCAGATGCGCAGCGCGTACTCGATCGCGAAGCCCAGCGTGGTGAGGAGCTGGATCGCATCGAGCAGCAGCCCGTGCGCGCGGCCGATGCGGGGAACCGACTCCAGGATCGCGCTGGCGACGCTCAGCACGATCAGCAGGATCAGCGCCGCGCGCACGCCGCGGCCCGTCGCGCTCGCCGCCTCGTGGGCGAACAGCGCGTACATCCGCGCGCGGCGGCTGCCTGCCCCCGCTGCGGCGCTCATTTCTTGCTTTTCGGCCACGTCCACCAGACGATTAGAATCAGCAGCGCGAGCGCCACGCCCATTTCGAGATAGATGACCCACATCGCCCGCGTCCCGTCCCCCGCTCCGCCGTGGTGGCTGGCGCTGATTCTAATCGCTGCCGGCTGCGCCGAGCTTCCCGCGCCCGCCTGCGCGCCCTGCCGCCCCTGCGCGCAGTGCGAGGCGCCGGCCAAACCCGCGCCGCCGCGCTACGAGCCGTCCTCCTTCGACGCGATCCCGCAGTGGCAGGGCGCGCAGCTCGCGCCCGGCCTGCGCGCCTTCGCAGCGGGCTGCGAGCGCATCCCGGTCCAGAGCCCCTTGCGCGCCGCCTGCGATGCGGCGGGCGCGATCCCGGCCGGCGACGAGAGCGCCGCGCGCCGCTTCGTCGAGGAGACGTTCGCGCCATGGACGCTCGCCGGGCCCGAAGGCGCCGTCGAAGGCCTCATCACCGGGTACTACGAGCCGGTGATCGCAGGCAGCCGCACGCGCACGGCGCGCTACCGTCACCCGGTGTACGGCGTGCCCGAGGACCTGGTCGCGGTCGAGCTCGACAGCCTCTACCCCGAGCTCAGGCACATGCGCCTGCGCGGCCGCGTCGCGAACGCGCGCCTCGTGCCGTACTGGTCGCGCGCGGAGATCGAGGCGAACGGCGCGCTGCGCGCGCCGGTGATCGCCTGGGTCGAGGATCCGGTGGAGCTCTTTTTCCTGCAGATCCAGGGCTCGGGCCAGATCGAGCTCGAGTCGGGCGAGCGCATGCGCATCGGCTACGCCGAGCAGAACGGCCACCCGTACCGCTCGCTCGGGCGCCATCTCGCCGATCACGGCGAGATGGCGCTGGAGCAGACCTCGATGCAGGGCATCAAGGCCTGGGCGGCGGCCAACCCGGAAAAGCTCCAGGCCGCGCTCAACGCCAACCCGAGCTACGTGTTCTTCCGCGAGCTGCCGCCGCCGCAGGCCGGCGCGGCCGCCGACGGGCCGCCCGGAACGCTCGGCGCGCCGCTCACGGCGGAATACAGCCTCGCGGTCGATCCGCGCCACGTGCCGCTCGGCGCGCCGGTGTTCCTGGTGACGACCTGGCCGCTGTCCGCCGAGCCGCTCGCGCGGCTGATGGCCGCGCAGGACACCGGCGGCGCGATCCGCGGCCCGGCGCGCGCCGACTTCTTCTGGGGCAGCGGCACCGAGGCGGGTGCGCTTGCCGGGCGCATGCGCCAGCGCGGCAGGATGTGGATCCTGTGGCCGCGCGGCGCGCCGTCTCCGCCTTAGCTTATTTCCTCGTCTGCCGCGCGGCTTCGTCGAGCTTCGCGCGCAGGTCGGCGAGCTGCAGCCCCCCCTCCACGCGCTCGCCGTTGGCGAAGTACAGCGTCGGCGTGCTCTTCACGCCGAGCGAGCGCCCGAGTTCGAGCACCTTGTCCACCGGGTTGGCGCAGTCCGCGCCCGCCGCGGGAACCTTCGGCCGCTCCTGCGCCGCGAGCTCGAGCCAGGCCCTGGCGCGATCGCGCGAGCACCACACGGCGCGCGAGTGGTCCGCGTTGCCCGGGCGGATCACCGGGTACATGAAGACGTACACCGTGATGTCGTCGATCCCGAGCAGCGTCTGCTCGAGCCGCCGGCAATACGGGCAGTAGGGATCGCTGAACATGGCGAGCTGGTGCCTGCCGTTGCCGCGCCGCACCTTCACCGCCAGCTCGAGCGGCAGCTTGCCGAACTCGATCGCCGTCAGCTTTCGCATCCGCTCCTCGGTGAGGTCGCGATCGCTCCGCAGCTCGATCAGGCGTCCGGTGAACAGGTAGCCGCCCTGCTCATCGGCATAGACGATGCGCGGGCCCTCGGAGGTCTGCAGCTGCACCTCGTAGAGCCCGGAGACCGGCGCGGCCTGGATGCTCAGGATTTTCGCGCCGCCGAGCTTGGGCTCGAGCGCCTCGCGGATGCGGCGCTCGTCGGCGCGCGCGCCCGGCGCAAGCAGGAGCAGCAGCAGGGTCAGGCAGGCGATTCTCGACATGCGTCTCTACTCCATGGCGTGGCGCATCAGGACGTTCTTCAGGACCGGCAAGCCGTCGACCAGGCTCAATCCCGCGTTGCGCAGCCGCGCCAGCGTGGTGGCCCTCGCCCCGAAGAGGCGCCACAGCCCGTGCACCGTGGCGCGCATCGCGAGTATAGGCTCGGCGCGCGAGCGCTCATAGCGGCGCAGCAGACGCAGCTCGCCCGGGTCGCGGCCGGGCTCGCGCGCGGCGAGCACCGCGGCGAGCGCGCGCG
>JBFLYF010000147.1:0-7899 GCA_040756795.1 Pseudomonadota bacterium | reverse complement strand
CTGCTCTTCGCGGCCGCCATCGCCGCGGCGCTGTGGCGCGCCTGGCCGGTGAAGGGCGCCCACTTCGCGCCGCTCGACGTCGGCATCGCGGGCGCGCTCGCCGCCTTCTTCGCAGCCTGCGTCTGGCCGCGCGCCGCGGTGTTCGGCGTGTTCAGCGCCGCCGCGGGCGCGATCCTGCTCGTGGCGGTGCTGCAGGAGTCCTATCGGATGGCGTTCCACGACGAGCTGACGGGGCTCCCCGGGCGGCGCGCGCTGCTGGAAGCGATGGCGGGCCTGGGGCCCCGCTACGCGATCGCCATGATCGACGTCGACCACTTCAAGTCGTTCAACGACACGCACGGCCACGACATCGGCGACCAGGTGCTCAAGCTCGTCGCCGCGCGCCTTGCCGGGACGGGCGGCGGCGGGCGCGCGTTCCGCTACGGCGGCGAGGAGTTCACGCTGCTTTTCCCCGCGGCGACGCTCGGGGAGGCGCTGCCGCAGCTCGAGGCGACGCGCGCCGCGGTGGAGGCGTACCGCATGGCCGTCCGGGGCGAGGATCGCCCCAAGGACAGGGAGGAGGGTGCAAGGCGCCGGCACCCCGGGGCGGATGAGTCGCTGCCGCCCGAGAAGCTGCTCTCGGTGACGGTCTCGGTCGGCGCCGCCGAGCCGGGCGCCGAGGCGCGCACGCCCGCGCAGGTGCTGAAGGCCGCGGACGAAGCCCTCTACCGCGCCAAGCGTGGCGGCAGGAACCGCGTCAGCCGATAATCGCGTCATGGGAGGGGGAGCCTGGGCCGCCACGGGAGCGGCGGCGCTGCTGGCGATCGCGATCGCCTGGATCTACAACCGGCTCGTCGCCGAGCGCAACCTGGCGCGCCAGGGCTTCGCCGACATCGACGTGCAGCTGAAGCGCCGCGCCGACCTCGTGCCGCAGCTGGTCGAGGCGGTGCGCGGCTACGCGGCGCACGAGAAGGCGCTGCTCACCTCGGTGGCCGAGCTGCGCTCGGCGGCGATCGCCGCGGGGCCCGCGATCGCCGAGGGGCGCTTCGGCACGGAGCGCGAGCTCGGCGCGAAGCTGAAGCAGCTCGTGCTGCTGCAGGAGGCCTATCCCGCGCTCAAGGCCGACGCCAACTTCCGCGACCTCGCGGCGAAGCTCGTGGACACCGAGGACCAGCTGCAGTACGCGCGGCGCTTCTACAACGGCGCGGTGAAGCAGTACCGCAACCGGCTGGAATCCTTCCCCGAGGTGCTGGTGGCGGGCGCCTTCGGCTTCCGCCCGCTGCCCTTCTTCGAGACCGACGACAGGCAGGCGGTGAGGGTTCTGCTATGAAATGGTTGGTTCTTGCTCTCGCGTTTCTCCTTTCCCCGGGGATTCTTGCTGAAGAAAAAATCCTCTCGTTCCACAGCGCGATCGAGATCGCGCGCAACGGCGAGCTCGGCGTCACCGAGACGATCGAGGCGCAGGTCGAGCACCGGCAGATCCGGCGCGGCATCCTGCGCGACTTCCCCACCGACTACCGCGACCGGCTCGGGCGCAGCGTCACGGTGCCGTTCGACGTCGTCTCGGTGAAGCGCGACGGCAACCCCGAGCCCTGGGCGACCGAGCGCCTGGCGAACGGCGTGCGCGTGCGCATCGGCAGCGCGAGCGTGACGCTCGCGCGCGGCCGGCACGTCTGGGAGATCCGCTACCGCACCAATTTCCAGCTCGGCTTTTTCGAGCAGCACGACGAGCTCTACTGGAACGTGAACGGCAACGGCTGGACCTTCGCCATGGACTCGGTGAGCGCGGACGTCTTCCTGCCCGCGCCGGTGCCGGTGAAGGAGGTGCGCGCCGAGGCCTACACCGGGCCCTTCGGCGCGCGCGGGCGCGACTACGCCGCCGAGACGCGCGACTGGGGCGCGCGCTTTCGCACCACGCGCGCGCTGCCCGCCTACCACGGCCTCACCATCGTGGTCATGTTTCCAAAAGGGCTGGTCGCGCCGCCGACCTGGCGGCAGAAGCTCGGCCGCTGGCTCGGCGACAACCGCGGCGAGGTGGCGGGCGCCGCGGGGCTCGCGCTGCTCGCGCTCTTCCTCCTCTGGCGCTGGTGGTCGGTGGGGCGCGACCCGCGCGAGGGGCCGCTCTTCCCGCGCTACGAGGCGCCGCCGGGACTCGGGCCCGCGGGCGTGCGCTACCTCGATCGCATGCGCTGCGACGACCGCTGCTTCGCCGCGGCGCTCCTCGGCCTGGGGCAGCGCGGCTACCTCAGCATCCGCGAGTCGGCCGGCAGCTACCACGTCGCGCCCACGGGCAGGAGCGTGGAGTGGCTCCCGGGCGAGGCGCCGATCCGCGCGCTGGTGGGCAAGTCGGGCCTCTGGATCGGCCGCCAGCACGACCCGCAGGTGCAGCAGGCGCGCTCGGGCGTCGCCGCGACGCTCGCGAAGCATTTCGGCGAGCGCTACTTCTCGCGCAACGGCGGCTCGCTCCTCTTCGGCGTGCTGCTCGCGGCCGCCACCGTGGGAACGATGGTTTATCTCGAAGCTCCGCTCATTTCGATCCTGGTCGCCGGCGCCGTCCTGCTCGCGCTGCTCGCCGCGGCCTGGAAGCTGCTGCCCGCCTACACCGCGGAGGGCCGCAAGCTCCAGGACGCCGTCGAGGGGCTGCGCCAGTACCTCGGGGTGGCCGAGTCCGACGACCTCGCGCGCCAGAAGCAGCCGCCGCGCACCAAGGAGGAGTTCGCGAAGTTCCTGCCCTACGCGGTCGCGCTCGGGGTGGAGAAGACCTGGGCCGACGCGTTCGCCAGAGTGCTCGGGGCGGCCGCGCTCGCCGCGGCCACGGCCGAGTACTACTCGTCCGATTCGGGCGGCTCGATGCGCGACGCGGGGAGCTTCACCGACTCGCTCGCGGCCATGGGCAATACCATCAGCGCCGCTTCCACGCCCCCGGGCAGCAGCTCGGGCGGCTCGGATTCCGGCAGCAGCGGCGGGGGCGGCGGCGGGTCCTCCGGCGGGGGCGGAGGCGGCGGGGGCGGCAGCGGCTGGTAGAAGCGCGTTTTCTTGCTGATTTTCCTTGGAAAACCGGCCGCGAAGCCTCATACTGCGCGACCCCCTGACGAAAGGACGGCGCGCATGGCGAAGGAAGCATTGCTCGAGATGGAAGGCGTGGTGCAGGAAGTGCTGCCCAACACGCAGTTCCGCGTCGAGCTCACCAACGGCGCGAGCGTGCTCGCCTACGCCGGCGGCAAGGTGGTGCGGCACCACATCCGCATCCTCGCCGGCGACCGCGTCAGCCTCGAGATCTCGCCCTACGACCTGACGCGCGGCCGCATCAGCTTTCGCCACAAGGACGAGCGGCCGATGGCCGCCCCCGCGCGGCGCCCGGCCTACAAGCGCCGCTAGGAAATCGGGGTCAGAGCCCGATTACGCGCCACGGCATTAAATGCACCGCTCCTGACCTGGATCAAACCCCTCGGGGCGATGCGGTTGACTCCGCGCGCGGAAAGCGTAGATTGAAGTCGAGCCTGCGGAGGACGCCGGAGGACGGCGGCAGTACCGCGGAACTCCCGACGACCAGCCGGGATACCGCTCCACCGCTGGCCCAGCCGCGGCGCAAGCCGCGGTCCGCCCAGGCGCCCAGCTAGGCGCCGCCCGCCGAGATGCGGGCACCAGGCCCCGCTCCCATGCGGGGCCTTTCATTTGCGGAATTCGGGGACGGAGCCCGATCTCCAAACCATCCGAAAAGCGAGATCGGGCTCCGTCCCCGAATTCCTAAACCAGCCCTCGCTCGCGAAAGAGCAGATATAGCTCGCGGCAGACCCACGCATCGGTCGCGGCGTAGGCGACCTGCTGCGCCGAGAGGCGCGGCGCGGCCCAGTTCGAGGTCTTGGTGCCCTTCGGGATGCGGATGCCGAGGAAGATCCCCGCGAGGTTGCGCAGGCCCGTCTGCTTGAGGCCCTGGCGGTGCGCCGCCCTGCCGAGGTCCACGACGGAACGCTCCTCGAAGGGGAACACCTTCTTCAGCTGCTTCAGGTCGTCGGCGACCGAGATGCCCGCCTTGACGATCGTCGGCTCGGCGAAGAGCCCGCCCACCACCTGCGAGAAATCCATGCGCGCGAGCTGGAAGAGGTACACCGCGCTCGCGGTGGCCGCCTGCACCAGCGCCGGCAGGTGCGACTCGCCCTTCCTGAACGCGGGCCGCGTCTCGGTGTCCCAGCCCACCACGCGCTCGCGCGCGAGGTCCTCCCAGGCGCGCTCCATCTCGCGCAGCGTGCCGACCACCAGCACCTCGCCCTCCCAGCGGCGGATCGGCAGAGCGTTGATCTCCTCGCGGGAGACGCTGCGCGGAAACTCGGGCGGCGGCATCAGAACGAGCGCAGCCCGTCGCTGAATACCCCGTGCTTTTTGACGTGATCGTTGCAGGCCTCGAGCGCCGCGCGGTTCCTGCGCAGCCACGCCTTGCGCCGCATCGCCCGCGCCAGGCTGGCGACCTTCTTCGAGCGCTGGATGGCGGTGAGAGTCACGACAGGCCCATGTGCATGAATATGCGCATATTGTGTCCGTATCACCCTGCAGCGGCAACGCCCCGTACTGCGCGAAACCGAAATCGGGCTCTGACCCCGATTTTCCTAGAGCACCAGCGACGCGAGCTTCCTGCGGTACTGCTGCACCAGCTCCGGCTGGTCCTCGGCGAGCCTGAAGATCGCGAGCACCTGCTTTTTCGCCTCGCCCTCTTTCCAGTCCTTCGCGCGGCGCACGATCTCGAGCAGCTCGTCCAGCGCCTCGCGGTAGCGCCGCGCGCCGGCGTAGAGCGCGGCGAGCGCCGCGCGCGCCTCGTGGTCCGCCGGGTTCGCGGCAACGCGGGCCTTGAGCGCTTCCTCGCCCGGGCCGTCCGACCTCGCGCGCGCGTAGGCGATGCCCTGCTTCAGCGCCTGCACCTTCGCGTCCCGGTCCGGGTCCTCCTGCACCTTCGCGAGCTCGGCCTCGGCCTCGTCCAGCCTGCCCGCCTCGAACGCGGCCTCGGCGCGCGCGAGCGCGAGCTCGGACGCGGAGGGCATGAGCTTCTCGAAGAACGCGCGCACCTGCCCCTCGGGCAGCGCGCCCATGAACTGCGCCACCGCGCGGCCGTCCTTGAACGCGAACACGTTCGGGATCGAGCGGATGTTCATCGCGGCGGCGAGCTCCTGGTTCTCGTCGGAGTTGATCTTTACGAGCTTGACGCGCCCCGCGTAGGCGGCGGCGACCTTCTCCAGCACCGGCGTGAGCGCCCGGCACGGCGCGCACCACGGCGCCCAGAAATCGACCACCACGGGCAGGGACCTGGAGGCCTCGAGCACCTCGGCCTGGAAAGTGGCGGTGGTGACGTCCATGACCGGACTATATATGGGGACAGACCGGGTTTTCTGCAGAAAGTCCCGAAAAGGCCGTCCGGCGCATAATTTCCCCATGCCGCCCCACGGCCCGCCCGCCGACTACCGCGAGCGCGCGCTCAGGATCCTGCCCTGGATCTGCGCCCGCTGCGCGCGCGAGTTCCCCGCCTCGCGCCTGAAGGAGCTCACCGTGCACCACAGGGACGGCGACCACCATAACAACCCGCCCGACGGCTCGAACTGGGAGCTGCTGTGCATCTACTGCCACGAGAACGAGCACGCGCGCATCGAGGACGCCAGGGCGGGCGACGCCGCCGCGGGCAAGCCCGCCGCGCCTCCGGCCACGCACAAGCCCTTCGCCGACCTGAGCAAGAAGTTGAAGAAGAAACCCTGATTTCCGCTCGTGCGAAGATAGCGCATGCCCCGCCCCATCCTCGAAGAATCCCGCATCCACCCCGCGATCCGCGACAAGGTGGCGACCAGCCGCATGGACTACGTGCGCGAGGTCCAGGCGGCGATCGAGGCGCACCCGGTGGTCGTGGTCGGCATGCGCCAGAACCCCTGGCCGGGGAAGGCGCGCCGCGCGCTCGAAGCCGCGGGCATCGCGCACCACTACCTCGAGTACGGCAGCTACCTCTCGGGCTGGCGCAAGCGCAACGCGCTCAAGATGTGGACCGGCTGGCCGACCTTCCCGATGGTCTTCGTCAAGGGCATGCTGGTCGGCGGCGCGCAGGACCTCGCGAAGCTGATCGAGAGCGGCGAGCTGAAGAAGATGCTGTAACGCCGTCGTGGTAGCATATCCGCTTAGACGTCTATCCGCACAGGTGCCTGGCCATGTCCGAGGCGATCCGCTGGACCATCAAGGTGTCGAAGGAGACCGACTTGTCGCTGCGCACCGCGCTCGGCGCGCAGGGCATGAAGAAGGGGGATCTGTCGAAGTTCGTCGAGGACGCCGTGCGCTGGCGCCTGTTCGACCGTCGCGTCGAGTCCCTCAGGGACAGTTTCCGCGGCGTGCCCGCCGCGGAACTACAGGCCGCGATCGACCAGGCGGTGCGCGAAGTGAGGAAAGAGGCGCGGCGGCGGAAGAAGTGACCTGAAGTGTGCGCGTCGTACTGGACACGAACGTCCTCGTCGCCGCGCTGCTGACGCAGGGCACGCCGCCCGGGCAGCTCTACTCGGCCTGGCGCGCCAGGCAGTTCGTGCTGTGCTCCTGCGAGCAGCAAATCGAGGAAATCGAGCGTGTAAGCCGGCGGCCGTTTTTCAAGGCGCATCTCGCGCGCGGCGCAGCCGGGAGAATGGTGAACGACATCCGCGCGCTCGCGCTCATGTGCGATCCCTTGCCGCGGGTCGAGGCGGCCCCGGATCCGGACGACAGCTTCCTCCTCGCCATCGCACAGGCGGCGCGCGCCGAATTCCTGGTCACCGGCGACAGGAGCGGGCTGCTCGGCCTCAGGAAGCGCGGCGTCACGGCGATCGTCACCGCCCGGGTCTTCCTGCAGCGCATCGAGTAGCGGTGGCCCCGCGCCTCTCCCACAACGTCTACGTCGTCGCGCTCGACCCCGCGGTCCTGAAAATCCGCCGCTTCCGCGCGCGCAACCCGGGCTACAAGGCCGGCATGCCGTGCGTGTACGTGGGCATGACGGGCCTGCCGCCCGGCGAGCGCTTCCAGAACCACAAGGCGGGCGTGAAGGCCAACTGGTACGTGAAGAAATTCGGCACCGGCCTGCTGCCCGAGCTCTTCGCGCACTTGAACCCCATGCCCTACGCGGCGGCGCAGAAAATGGAGCAGGACCTCGCCGACGAGCTGCAGGAGAAGGGCTACGCGGTGTGGCAGGCCTGAGATCGGGGACGGAGCCCGATCTACCGCAGCGGAAATTCCCCGATCTCGCCCGGCTGGATCGTGCGCGCGAGCTCCGCGATCTCCCGCGCCATGGTACGAAGACGCATCCAGTTCGTCGTCGGCAGCACGAGCACCGCGAGCTTGCGCCCGGCCATGTCCTGCCGATCGCGCAGCTTGCGATCGGTGGTGACCAGCAGGTCGAACTCGGCTTCCGCGTTTGCCAGCAGCTCGGCGTTGCCCAGCGCAGACCAGCCGCGCTGGTGCACGGTTTCGACGTGGTGGCCGGAAAGATAATCCCGGAGCGGAACCGGCGTGCCCTGATCGAACAGGATACGCACGGCAGCCGGCGGGTCAGGCGGGCTGGACGCTTCGAGCCGCGTGCCCGAGGACGGCTTCGGCCTGGGCGCGCGCGACCCCGGGAAACCAGGCGAGGAACTGCTCGAGCGTCGCTCCGCCCTCGAGATTCTCGAACAGCGCGCCCACCGGCACCCGCGTGCCGCGGAACACCCACGCGCCGCTCAGCCTCGCGGGGTCGCGCTCCACCGCCTGGCAGGTCGACCAGTCGAGCATTGCGCGATTCTACCCCCGTGGAATCGGGGCCTGACCCCCTCGAAGAAGCGCGCGCGCGACCGCGTGGAAGTCGTGCAGAACGCCTGAGACGGGCGCGTCAGCCCCGCGGCGGCGGGCCGGGGACGAGGATCGCCTGCACGCCCAGCGCCGCGAGCACGGCGAGCA
>JBFLYF010000146.1:0-7964 GCA_040756795.1 Pseudomonadota bacterium | reverse complement strand
AAGGCCGGATCGTCGATGAACACGTTCGCCTCGCGGGCGAGCCCCAGGCTGAACGGGTCGATATTCGAGGAGCCGACGGTCGCGACGCGGCCGTCGAACACCGCCACCTTGGCGTGCAGCAGGCTCGCGAGATACTCGTGGATGTGAATGCCTGCGCGCAGGAACGAGCGGTAGAGCGCGCGCGAGGCGAAGTGCTGCAGCGGATGGTCGGCCTTGCCCTGCAGCAGCAGCGTGATCCTGACACCCCGGCGCGCGGCCGCGAGCAGCGCGCGCCGGAACCGCCGCGTGGGGAAGAAGTACGCGCTCGCGAGCACCACCTCCGAGCGGGCGGTCTCCAGCTGCTCGAGGTAGGCGTTCTCGATATCGCGCCGGTGCCGCAGGCTGTCGCGCACCACCAGGGCGGCGCGCTGGCCGCCCGCGGCGGGCGCGCCCTGAGGCGGCGCGCCGTGCCGCCGCGCCTGGCGGCCGAGCACCGCGAGCCCGGGCCAGCGCCGGCCGAGCGTCGCCCACGAGACGCGCAGCCACAGCCGCGCCGCTGCGGCGCGCACGCGCTCGGCGAGCGGCCCCTCGATGCGCACCGCGTAGTCGAACTGCGGCGGCGCGGGCGTCGGCGTGTCGAAATCGTCGATCACGTTGATGCCGCCGACGAACCCGACCGCGCCGTCGATGCTGGCGAGCTTGCGGTGCATGCGGCGCAGCCGCCCGCGCTGCTTCCAGAACGGCCACGGACTGACGTGCGGGCGGAACACCAGCAGCTCCGCGCCCGCGCTCGCGAGCATCTCGCGAAAGCGCGGCGCGAAGTCGCGCGCGCCGAAGCCGTCGATCAGCAGGTGCGTGGCCACGCCGCGCGCCGCGGCGCGCGCCAGCGCGTCGGCCACCAGGCTTCCCGTCTCGTCGTCGGCGAAGATGTAGGTCTCGAGGAAGATTTCCGACCTCGCGGCATCGAACGCCGCCACCAGCGCGGGAAAGTACTGCTCGCCGTTCCTGAGCAGCGTGAGGCGGTTGCCGGCGACGAAATCAGGCACGCTCCAGCTCCGCGCTCACCGCGAGGTGGTCCGAGAGCAGCGACCATGGGGCGCCACGGTGCACCCGTGAGCCGAGCACCCGGAAGCCGCGCACGTAGATGCGGTCCAGGCGCAGCAGCGGCAGCAGGCTCGGGAACGTGCGCAGGTGCCGGCCGCCGGCCGCCGCCGAGACCTCGGTCATGCCGAGGGTTTTCTCGAGCACGCGGGTGGCGCGCTGCCGCCAGTCGTTGAAGTCACCGGCGACGATGATCGGCAGGCGCTTGTCGGCGAACTGCTCCAGGCGCGCGGCGATGGCGTCGAGCTGGCGCCTGCGGCCGCGCTCGTGCAGCGAGAGATGCACGCAGAGGCAGTGCAGGTTGCGCTTCCAGCCCGGCACGTGCACCACCGTGTGCAGCAGCCCCCGGCGCTCGAAGCGGTGGTCCGAGACGTCGGCGTTCTCCGAGGACAGGATCGGGAAGCGCGACAGCAGCGCGTTGCCGTAGTGGCCGTGCTGGTGGACGCGGTTCAAGCCGTAGACGTGCTGCCAGTCCCGGCCGGCAAGGAAGGCATGCTGCGGCTCGCCGGGCCAGGCGGCGTAGCGCAGGGCGTGGCGCTCGTTCAGCCCCTGCACCTCCTGCAGGAACACCAGGTCGGGCGAGAGCATGCGCAAGCCCTCGCGCAGCTCGTGGATCACCACGCGGCGGTTGAACTGCGACAGCCCCTTGTGGATGTTGAGCGTGACGACGCGCAGCCTCGTCTTCACGGCGCCAGATCCAGCACGAAGCGACGCTCGAACAGGTCTGCATCGTCGAAGTGCCGCCGCCCGACGAACGCGGTGGGGTGCCGACCCCATTGCCGCATCTGCCCGGCCGAGGGGATGCCCATCGGCCAGAACAGGACCCGCTCGGGGCGCTCGCTGCCGGGCACCAGGCCCTCGGGCCCGAACGCGCTGCGGCGAGCGCCGTCGAGACGCTGCAGCGAGCGCAGCTCTGCGTAGGGCCGCAGCCGGTAGCGCACGACGCTGTCGCCGCCGCGCGCGAGCCCCACGCGCTCGATGGCGTGCGTGCCCGAAGCGATGCGCACGAGCGGGCGCTCGCCCTCGGCGACGCGCGGCAGGGATTGCGGCGAGAAATTCCACTCCTCCAGGCCCTCGGGCGCGGGCAGCGGCTGCGCGCGCGGCGTGGGGAAGAACATGTGAAAGCAGCCGCACGGGTGAATCGCATCGTAAATGAGCGGCTCGCCGTCGGGCGCGAGCGTCACGCGCCAGGTGATGCCGTCGAGCTTGCCGGCGAGGATGTCGCCTTCCACCTGCGGCGGCCGCTCGGGGAACCAGAGGGTGTAGACGAGCTGCAGCAGCACGCGCCCCCGGTAGCGCGTCCAGGCGGGATGCGCGTACACGGCGAGCTCCGAGCCGTCCACGCCCGGCGCCTCGCCGTCGATCAGCCAGCGCAGCGCGCCGAAGCGGTCGTAGTCCGCGCGCACTTCGATCTCCAGGCTCGGCGCGTGCGCGGCGAGCAGGTCGCGCAGGTCCGCCTCGCTCGGCTCGGGGATGCCGAGCGGATTGTCGGAGCTGCTCGCCAGGATGGCGGCCGCGCGCAGCCGCGGCAGCGGCCGCTCGGGCGGCGGCGGCCCGTAGCGCAGCAGGATCGCGCCCGGCGGGACGGCGAGCTCGCGCCGGAACGCCGCCCGGGTTTCCTCCTCGTAGCGGCGCACGCCCGCGGCGAAGGCGAGCCGCGTGAGCGGATACAGTCCCACGACCCGCGCGAGCAGCGAGTAGTCGTCGGGCACCGCGGCGCGCTCGAGCAGCGCAGCACGCACCTCCGGCTTCGCGAAATCGATCTCGCTCAGCAGCCGGCCGCATTCCTGCGTGCGCCGCAGGGCGGCGCGCGCGCCCAGGCCGTGGCGCGGGTCGGCCGCGTCCTCGGCGGGCGAGAACGGCAGGTTGCCGAGCTCGAAGCGCCGCGCCTCCAGGTCGAGCAGCCGCATGCGCTCGCCGAGCGCCTGCAGCGCGGGGGCGCTTGCCGCTGCCGCGGGACGCAGCGCCGCGAGCAGCCGGTTGACGCGCAGATAGGGAAAGCCGGGGACGGCCGCGTCCTGCGCGTCGCGCACGCCCGCGGCCACGACACGCTCGTCCAGGGTCCGGTACCACTCGGCGCACTCGCGCACCCGGGGCGCCTCGGAGGCGAGGCGGGCGCGCAGCGGCATCTCGAGGCTCGCGCAGCCCGCCGCGGCGAGGCCGAGCAGCATCGCGGCAACGCGCCGGCTCATCGCGCCGGGTCCTTCTGCCCTGCGCGGCGCCGCGCATCGCGCCGCTCGATTTCGCTCACCATTCCCCGGAACTGGTCGGCGATGCTCGCGCGCATCAGCAGCTCGCCGAGCAGCGGCGGCATCTCCGCCGCCTCGACCGTGCCGGTCCAGCTGAGCTGCACGCCCCCGCCGCGCTGCGGCTCGATGCGGTAGGTGCCCTGCAGGCGCTTCAGGTTGCCCTTCAGCATCGCCGCCTCGATCGCGTGCGGCGGCTGCTCGAGGGTCCGGAAGGTCACCTCGATCGGGTAGGTGATGAACAGAAACCTCGCCTCGCCCGCCTGCTCCACGATCGCCGACGCGCCGCGCCGCTCGAGCACGCGGCTGCGGCGCATGCCGGGGATGAACTCGGCGAGCCGGTCGTAGTCGGTGAGCGTGTCCCAGACGATCTCGGGAGGCGCCGCAAGCCGCGCGCGGCAGACCACCTCGAGCGCGGCGCCGCGCCGCAGCGTCTCCACGCTCACCTCGGCGGCGGCGGCCGCGCCCGCGGCGAGGCCGAGCGCCGCGCTCAGCGCGAGCGCTCGCCAAGGGCGCGGATCGCGTCGCGGTTCGACCATGAGAAGCATTTTGCCGCCGCCTCGCGCCACGGCAGCCACTGGCTCGCGGTGTGCTCCCCGGGCGCGAGCGTCACGGCAACGCGGCCGGCAAGCTGCAGGCTGAACACGTGCTCGGTGTTGTGGGTGGTGCCGGGAGCGAAGCGCCCGCGCCACTGCGGGTAGATCTCGAAGGTGTAGACGAGGTTCCAGCGCTCGAGATCCCGCGGCCGGGCCGCGACGCCGGTTTCCTCGCGCAGCTCGCGCAGCGCCGCCTCGCCGAGCGGCTCCTCGGGCCGCTCGAGCGACCCGGTGACCGACTGCCAGAAGCCCGGGCGCGCGGCGCGCTCGAGCAGCAGCACCTCGAGCGCGCGCGTGTGCACCAGCACCAGCACCGACACCGGCAGCTTGGGCGTCATTGCTTCTCGCGATAGAGCTCCGCGAGGCCCGGCGCCTCGCCGATGAACACGGCGAAGAACGGCTTCCCCCGCTCGGCCCAGTAGGCCGCCGCCGAGGCGAGGATGTCGGCGAGCACGCCCCGATCGTCGCGCGCGAGCTGCGCCGCGTCTTCGATGAGCAGCACGTGGCCCGCGCCCTGCAGCCAGGAAAGGTCCGTCAGGCAGTCCTCCAGCGCGTCCCAGTTGCCGCCGAACCACCCGGGAAACTCGAGCGTGCGCGCGATTTGCTCCAGAAGCGCCTGTTTCTCGGAAACTCCCGAAAGCGAAATGCGCACGGCGCTGATCGGGCTGCCCCGGACCGATTCCAGGATCGCGTCGGCGCGCGGCGCGCGGTAGACGCCTGATCTGGAGGCGTCGCTCAGTCGTTGCAGCAGTTTGCCCACTGGCTACTCGATGATCCGCCTGAAGCTGCGGTAGTGGTCATCCGTGTAGTACAGCGTACCATCGCGCCCCGCGACGATGCGCCGCGCGCCGCGGTCCTTCGCGCCCGGCGTCCTCACCGTGTACTCCCGGTACCAGCCGCGCTCGCGTTCGGGCAGCAGCCGCTCGCGGTTGCCGAACACGGCGCCATCGCGCTGGTACGGAAACGGTCCGCCTTTCCTGATGAGCTCTGCCGTGGACCGCGCCTCCGCAGGCAGCTCGCCGAGGCGAACCTCCCCGGGGGAAGCAAAGGCAAGAATCGAAACGACGAAAGCGAGAAGCCCGGCCGAAAGCCTCACTGTTGCTGCGGGTTGCGCAGGCGGATGTGCAGCTCGCGCAGCTGCTTCTCGGTCGCGGGCGAGGGCGCCCCGGTGAGCAGGTCCTGGCCGCGCTGCGTCTTGGGGAAGGCGATCACGTCGCGGATCGCCTCGACGCCCGCCATCAGCGCGACCATCCTGTCGAAGCCGAAAGCGATGCCGCCGTGCGGCGGCGCGCCGTACTGCAGCGCGTTGAGCAGGAAGCCGAATTTGGATTGTTGCTCCTCTTTTCCGATCTTCAATGCACTGAACACCCGCTCCTGGATCTCCTGCTGGTGGATTCGCACCGAGCCGCCGGCGATCTCCCAGCCGTTCAGCACCAGGTCGTAGGCCTTGGCGTAGGCCTTGCCCGGCTCCGCCACCATGAACGCCTCGTGCCCGTCCTTGGGGCTGGTGAAGGGGTGGTGGCGCGCCTTCCACTGCTTCGTTTCCTCGTCGAACTCGAACATCGGGAAGTCGACCACCCAGAGCGGCCGCCAGCCGCTCTCGGCAAGGCCGCGCTCGTGGCCGACTCTCTGGCGCAGCGCGCCGAGGCAGGCGTTGCAGGCCTCGGCCTTGTCGGCACCGAAGAAGATGAGGTCGCCGTTTTCCGACCCCGTTCTCTCGAGAATCGCTGCAAGGGACTTCTGATGCAAATTCTTCACGATCGGCGATTGCAGGCCCTCGGCGCCGCGGCCGCGCTCGTTCACCTTGATCCAGGCAAGCCCCTTGGCGCCCAAGCCCCGCACGAAATCGGTGTAGCCGTCGATCTCGCTGCGCGTGAGCGCCGCGCCGCCCGGCACGCGCAGCGCCGCGACGCGGCCGCCCGGCGCGTTGGCGGGGCCGGAGAACACCTTGAACTCGACGTCCCGCATGACGTCGGTCAGCTCGGCGAGCTTGAGCGGCACGCGCAGGTCCGGCTTGTCGAGGCCGTAGTCGCGCATCGCGTCCTCGTAGCGCATCGCCGGGAAGGGCTCGGGCAGCGCCACGCCGAGCACCTCCCTGAACATGTGGCGCGTGAGCGCCTCCATCAGCGCGCGGATCGCCGCCTCGTCGAGAAAAGAGGTCTCTACGTCGATCTGCGTGAATTCCGGCTGGCGGTCGGCGCGCAGGTCCTCGTCGCGGAAGCACTTCACGATCTGGTAGTAGCGGTCGAAGCCCGCGATCATCAGCATCTGCTTGAACAGCTGCGGCGACTGCGGCAGGGCGTAGAACTGGCCGTCGTTCAGGCGCGAGGGCACCAGGAACTCGCGCGCGCCCTCGGGCGTCGACTTGTAGAGGAACGGCGTCTCGATATCGACGAAGCCGTGCGCGTCGAGAAAGCCGCGCGCCGCGCGCGCCGCGGCGTGGCGCAGGCGCAGGTTCTTCTGCATGAACTCGCGCCGCAGGTCGAGCACGCGGTTCTCCAGCCGCAC
This sequence comes from Pseudomonadota bacterium, assembly GCA_040756795.1. Classification (GTDB taxonomy): domain Bacteria; phylum Pseudomonadota; class Gammaproteobacteria; order Burkholderiales; family SG8-39; genus RBG-16-66-20. Next base: position 1,534 of record JBFLYF010000146.1, on the reverse strand, counting down.
CGTCTCCGAGAGGTTGTCCTCGTCGAGCTGGAACGGCGGCGGCGCCGACGGGTTGAGGATCTCGACCTCGTGCGCCAGCACCTCGATCTCGCCCGAGCGCAGGTTGGGGTTGGCGGTTCCCGCCGGCCGCGCGCGCACCGTGCCGGTCACGCGCAGCACGAACTCGCCGCGCACCCGGTCGGCGCGCTCGAACGCCGCGGCGCGGTCCGGGTCGCACACCACCTGCGCCAGGCCCTCGCGGTCCCGCAGGTCGATGAAGATCACCCCGCCGTGGTCGCGGCGGCGGTGCGCCCAGCCGGCGAGCGTGACCGTCTTGCCGATCAACGCGGCGCCAAGCTCGCCGCAGTAATGGCTGCGCATGCTCATCGCCGGCGGCGCCTCACTTGCCCGGCCGGCCGTTCGGCGGCACCACGCCCATCGAGATGACGTACTTCAGCGCCGCATCGACGCTGATGTCGAGCTCGATCACGTCCTTGCGCGCCACGACCACGAAGTAGCCGCCGGTCGGGTTCGGCGTGGTCGGCACGTAGACGTTGAGGTAGTCGCCGCCCAGGTGCTTCACCACTTCGCTGCCGGGCGTGCCGGTGAGGAAGGCGATCGTCCACATGCCCGGCTGCGGCCACTGCACGAGCAGCGCCTTGCGGAACGCCTGGCCGCTCGAGGAGAACAGCGTGTCCGAGATCTGCTTGACGCTCGAGTAGATCGAGCGCACCACCGGGATGCGGTGCAGCACCTCGTGCCAGAGCTCGACCAGGCGCGCGCCGAAGAAGTTGGTGGCGAACACGCCGGTGAGGAACACGATCACCGCGGTCATCACCACGCCCATTCCCGGGACGTGGAAGCCGAGCCAGTTCTCGGTGCGGAACTCGGGCGGCAGCAGCAGCAGCGTCTGGTCGAGCGCGTCGACGACGAGCTTCAGCACCCAGATCGTGATGGCGAGCGGGATCCAGATCAGCAGCCCGGTGATGAGGTACTTTTTCATCGGCTGGAAACAAAAAGGCCCGGCGCAGTGCCGGGCCGCGGTTCGGGCCCCCGGCGCCTCAATGGGTGGTGCCGGCGGTCTTCTTCTCCGCCTTGGCTTCGCCCTTCGCCTCGGGCTTGGTCTCGGCCTTCGTCTCGGCCTTCGTCTCGGGCTTCGTTTCGGGCTTCGTCTCGGGCTTCTTGCCGCCGCCCTTGAAGTCGGTGGCGTACCAGCCCGAGCCCTTCAACTGGAAGCCGGCCGCGCTCAGCTGCTTCTGGTAGCGCGCCTTGCCGCAGACCGGGCACTCGGTGAGCGGCGCTTCGCTGATTTTCTGCAGGTGCTCGCCGCGGTGGCCGCAGGCTGCGCACTGGTATTCGTAGATCGGCATGGGGCGGAATTATATCGCTGATTCAGAACGGAATATCGTCCTCCATGTCGTCGAACTTGCCGGCGGGCTTCTTCTCCGCAGCCTTGGATTCGCTCTTTGCGGCAGGAGCCTCCGCCTTCGCCGCGGCGCGGCCTTCGCCCCTGGGCTCTCCCGCCCCGGCTCTCGAGCCGAGCATCTGCATGGTG
>JBFLYF010000145.1:0-8048 GCA_040756795.1 Pseudomonadota bacterium | reverse complement strand
GAAGGTGAACGAGAAGCCCTCGGGCACGCCCGCCTCCTTGAGGAGCTTCCTCGCCTCGGCGCGCGACTTCTCCGCGTCGGTCCAGTAGCCGGCGAGCTTGTTCAGCTCCTCCGGCGGCGTCGCGTACGGCGTTCCGGGCACCTGCACCCCGGCGACCGATTTCACGATCGCGATCTGCGAGAGCGCCTTCGAGCCTTCATGCCGGTCGAGCGCGAGCGTCAGCGCCCTGCGCACGCGCTTGTCGTCGAAGGGCTTCTTCTCGTGGTTGATCGCCGCCATGAGGATGCAGTCCCAGGCCGACTCCTGCACCGTGATCTTGTCGCCGAGCGCGGCCTTGAGATTGTCGCGGTCCTTGGGCGTGAAGCTGCGGAACTGAATGTGCGCGCGCTCGCCGCGCACCGCGGCCACCTGCGCCGCAGACTCGCGCATGAACACCGCGCGGAAGCCGTCCAGATACGGCTTGCCCTTGTCCCAGTAGCTCGAGTTCTTCTTGCCCACCACGTGCGAGCCCTTGACGTGCTCGACGAAGGTGAACGGGCCCGTCCCCATGACGTTCTTCTCGTACCAGTGCATGTCCTTCGCCAGGATGTCGGCCTTGTAGATGAAGTTGTACGGCGACAGCAGCGAGGCCATGAACGACCCCGAGGGCGCCTTCAGCTTGAACACCACCGTGCCCGCGTCCGGCGCCTCGACCGCGGCGACGTTGGCATACTGTCCCTTGCGTGTCGAGCCGACGCCCGGCGGCGGGAAGATGATCTTGTCGTACGACGCCTTTACGTCCTTCGAAGTCATCTCCGAGCCGTCGTGGAACTTGACCCCCTTGACCAGCTTGAACGTGTACGTCTTGCCGTCGGGCGAGACGGTCCAGCTCTGGGCGAGCGACGGATAGGGCTTGGTGCCCGACTTGTCGTTCGGATCCACGCGCAGCAGCGTGTTGTAAAACGGCGCGAACGGGTGGATCAGGCCGAAGGTCTCCTCGCGGTGGCCGTCGTAGGACGGCGGCTCCGACGGCACCGGGAACACCAGCTCGCCCCCGCTGCGGGGCTGCTGCGATTCGGCCGCCATGGGCAACGCAAGGCCGGCGGCCGCCACGAGCACGAACAGGCTACGAAGATTTTTCATGGACATCCCCCTCCAGAGATGGTGCGGCGAAAAGTAAGTGCCGCCGCGCGGACCTGTCAAGCGAACAGGTCAAGACGGCAGTTTATGCCAGATGGCAGGCTGCCCAGTGACCGGGCTTGAGCTCGCGCAGCGGCGGGATTTCCGCACTGCAGCGAGCCTCGGCGATCGGGCAGCGCGGATGAAAGACGCAGCCCGCGGGCGGGTTGAGCGGGCTGGGGACTTCGCCTCGCAGCACCATGCGCTCGCGCGAGCTCTCGGCCTTCGGGTCCGGGATCGGCACCGCCGAGAGCAGGGCGCGCGTGTAGGGGTGCAGCGGCTCCTCGTAGAGCGCCTGGCGGTCGGCGAGCTCCACGATCTTGCCGAGGTACATGACCGCGACGCGGTCCGAGATGTGCCGCACCACCGACAGGTCGTGCGCGATGAAGAGATAGGTGAGGTGATAGCGCGACTGCAGGTCCTCGAGCAGGTTGATGATCTGCGCCTGGATCGAGACGTCGAGCGCCGACACCGGCTCGTCGCAGACGATCAGCGAGGGCTCCATGGCGAGCGCGCGCGCGATGCCGACGCGTTGGCGCTGGCCGCCCGAGAGCTGGTGCGGGAAGCGGCGCGCGTGCTGCGGCAGGAGGCCCACCTGCAGCAGCAGCTCCTGCACGCGCGCATCGCGCTTCGCCTTGTCGTTGACGATGCCGTGCACCTTGAGCGGCTCGGCGAGGATGTCGCCGACCGACATGCGCGGGTTGAGCGAGGAGTACGGGTCCTGGAAGATCACCTGCATGCGCCGGCGCACCGGGCGCAGCTCGGGCTCCGTCAGATGCGTTATCTCCTTGCCCTCGAAGACGATGCGGCCGCGGGTGGCGCGCTCGAGCTGCAGGATGCAGCGCCCCGTGGTGGTCTTGCCGCAGCCCGATTCCCCCACCAGTCCCAGGGTCTCGCCGCGGCGGATCGTGAAGTCGACGCCGTCGATGGCGCGCACCACGCCGGCGCGGCCGCCGCCGAGCAAGCCGCCGCCGACGTGGAAGTGCTTCACCAGCCCGCTCACCTCGAGCAGGTTCTCGCTCATGCCGTTGCCTTCGCTTTCGCCATCGAAAGTCTTTCTTTTTCAAAGCAAGCCGAAACATGTGCCTCGCGGCCCGTGCTTTCCAGCGCCGGCACCTGCTCGTCGCAGCGGGCGACCTTGAAGGCGCAGCGCGGCGTGAAGGCGCAACCGCGCGGCAGGCGCGTCAGGTCGGGCGGCTGCCCCTCGATCGGCACCAGGCGCTCGCGGATCGGCTCGTCCAGGCGCGGCACCGAGCGCAGCAGCCCCAGGGTGTAGGGGTGGCGCGGGTTGGCGTAGAGCTCGCCGGCTGCGGCGCGCTCGATGATGCGCCCGGCGTACATGACGTTGACGCGGTCGGCGTAGCGCGCCACCACGCCCAGGTTGTGCGTGATGATCAGCATCGCCACGCCGAGCTTGCGCGACAGCGACCGCATCAGCTCCAGGATCTGCGCCTGGATCGTGACATCGAGCGCGGTGGTCGGCTCGTCGGCGAGGATCAGCGACGGGTTGCAGGCGAGCGCCATGGCGATCATCATGCGCTGGCGCATGCCGCCGCTGAACTGGTGCGGGTACTGCGCGAGGCGCCGCTCCGGATCGGGAATGCCGACCTGGCCGCGCTGCGCGCGGGCGCGCGCGCGCGCCGCGGCGACGTTCATCTGCATGTGGATCTCGAGCCCCTCGGTGAGTTGCCGCCCGATCGAGAGCACCGGGTTGAGCGAGGTCATCGGCTCCTGGAACACCATGGCGATCTCGCGGCCGCGCACGTGCCGCATCTCGGGCTCGGTGAGCGCGAGCAGGTCGCGCCCCTTGAAAAGGATACGCCCGCCCTCGATGCGCCCCGTCGGCGGCGCGATCAGCCGCATGATGGAGAGCGCGCTCACCGACTTGCCGCAGCCCGACTCGCCCACCAGCGCCACGGTCTCGCCCTCGTTGACGTCCCAGGACACGCCGTCCACCGCGCGCACCAGGCCCGCCGCGGTCGCGAACGTGGTTTTCAGCTCCTGGACTTCGAGCAGCGCAGGCATCGGGGCCGGCAGTCTAGCACCATCCGGTAAAATTCCACGCTTGCTCCGCGCATCTTCCTGAAGGCATGGCCCTCATCGTCCAGAAGTTCGGCGGCACCTCGGTCGGCACGATCGAGCGCATCCGCAACGTCGCCTGGCGCGTCGCCAAGTGGCACGCCGCCGGGCACCGCCTCGTGGTCGTGCCCTCGGCGATGTCGGGCGAGACCAATCGCCTGCTCGCGCTCGCCGGCAACATCCAGGAGCACCCGGACCCGCGCGAGCTGGACGTCGTCGCCGCCACCGGCGAGCAGGTGACGATCGGCCTCCTGGCGATGGCGTTGCTCGCGCTCGGCGTCAAGGCGAAGAGCTATGCTGGCTGGCAAGTGAAAGTCCTCACCGACTCCGCTTTCACGCGCGCGCGCATCGTCAAGATCGACGAGCTGCGCCTGCGCCAGGACCTGGAGAACGGCTGCGTCGCGGTGGTCGCGGGCTTCCAGGGCGTGGACGCCGAGGGCAACATCACCACGCTCGGCCGCGGCGGCTCGGACACCTCGGCGGTGGCGCTCGCCGCGGCGCTGGGGGCCGACGAGTGCCAGATCTACACCGACGTCGACGGCGTCTACACGACGGACCCGCGCATCGTGCCCGAGGCGCGGCGCCTGCAGACCATCACCTTCGAGGAGATGATCGAGATGGCGAGCGCCGGCTCCAAGGTGCTGCAGATCCGCTCGGTCGAGTTCGCCGGCAAGTACAAGGTGCCGACGCGCGTGCTCTCCAGCCTCAGCGACCCGAAGCTGCCGGTGGAGGAGGAGGCGCGCTCGGGGACCCTGATCACTTTCGAGGAAGACTCGCACATGCCCATGGAGAAAGCCGTCGTCTCAGGAGTGGCCTCGCAGCGCGACGAGGCCAAGATCACGGTGCACGCCGTGCCGGACAAGCCCGGCATCGCCTACGCCATCCTCGGCCCGATCGCGGACGCCGGCATCAACGTCGACGTCATCGTGCAGAACGTCAGCCACGACGGCATGACGGACCTGTCGTTCACCGTGAGCCGCGGCGACATGAAGCGCGCCATGAAGATGCTGAACGACCAGGTCAAGCCGCACATCCAGTGCCGCGAGGTGACCGGGGACGACCGCATGGCGAAGGTCTCGATCGTGGGCCTCGGCATGCGCTCGCACGCCGGCATCGCCGCGAAGATGTTCCGCACGCTCGCCGAGGAGGGCATCAACATCCAGATGATCTCGACCTCGGAGATCAAGATCTCGGTGGTGATCGACGAGAAGTACGCCGAGCTCGCGGTGCGCGTGCTGCACAAGGCTTTCGAGCTGGACCAGGCCTAGGGTGCCGCTCGAGCACCCCGCCCGGCCGCTGCCTTCGCCGCGCGCGGCGCTCGGCGACTTCGGCGCGCTCTACGCGGTCAACGCCCTGGTGGCGTTCATCTTCGCCGCCTCCGGGCCGGTGGCGATCATCCTCGCGGTGGGAACGCGCGGCGGGCTTGCCGAGGCCGACCTCTCCTCGTGGATCTTCGGCGCGTTTTTCCTCAACGGCCTGATCAGCATCGCCTTCAGCTGGCTGTACCGGCAGCCGCTGGTGTTCTTCTGGACCATTCCGGGCGCGGTGCTGGTCGGCCCCGCGCTCGGGCACCTGTCCTACCGCGAGGTGATCGGCGCTTTTCTCGCCACGGGGCTGCTGATGCTGGTGCTCGGGCTCACCGGCTGGGTGCGCCGCGCGATGCAGGCGGTGCCGATGCCGATCGTCATGGCGATGGTGGCGGGCGTGTTCCTGCGCTTCGGCCTGGAGCTGGTCTACGCGATGCGCGACGACTTCTGGATCGCCGCGCCGATGACCGCGGTGTTCCTCGCGCTCTCGGCCTCGGGCGCGCTCTCGCGGCGCGTGCCGCCGCTCATCGGCGCGCTCGTCATCGGGGCGATTCTCGTGGCGGCGCTCGGCCGCTTCGGCGCCGCGGGCGCGAGCGGGGGCCTCGCGCAGCCCAATCTCTATCTGCCGGTGTTTTCCTGGCCGGCGATGGTGGAGCTGGTGATCCCGCTCGCGATCACGGTGCTGGTGGTGCAGAACGGGCAGGGCGTGGCGGTGCTGAACGCGGCGGGACACGCGCCGCCGATCAACGCCATCACCGCGGCCTGTGGCGCGGGTTCGCTCGTCTCGGGGCTGGTCGGCACCGTCTCGACCTGCCTCACCGGCCCGGTGAACGCCATCATCTCCGCCTCGGGCGAGAAGCACCGGCACTACACCGCGGGCATCTTCGTGGGGCTGCTCGCGCTCGCCTTCGGCGTCGCCTCGCCCTTCTTCACTCGGCTGCTGCTCTCCACCCCGCCGGCGTTCATCGCCGCGCTGGCGGGCCTGGCGATGCTGCGCGTGCTGCAGACCGCGTTCACCATCTCGTTCCGCGAGCGCTTTACGCTCGGCGCCACGGTCACCTTCGTCGTCACCGTCGCCGACGTCGCCATCCTCAACATCGGCGCGCCGTTCTGGGGCCTGGTGATCGGGCTCGCGCTGTCGTGGCTGCTCGAGCGTGATGATCACCGCCGGAAATAGCGCCCCGGGTCCGACACCGCGCACCGGCTGGGTGCTGCTCACCCATGTCGTCTCGGCGGGCGTGATGCTGGGGCTGTTGCCCTGGGCGGAGGAAAGCCCGCGCCCGGCGATCTACGGCCTGTTCGTGAGCTATTTCTACCGCCTGGCGACACTCGCCGTGCTGCTCCCGCTGCACGATGCCGGGGGCTTCGGCAAGCGGTTGGTGCGCTCGCTGAGCCGGCCGCCGCACCCGGAGCGCCCTTCGTACCAGGTTACGGTGGGCGAGGGCGCGCGCGCGGTGCCCGGCAGGTTCGGTGCCTATCTGTTCGTCCTCGCGGTGCTCGCTTTCTTCAGCGTCATCGAGATCAACGTGGCGAAACAGGAGTTCGCGACGCCCATGCGCGTGTTCGGCCACGAGCTGCGCCAGGGCCTGTGGCTCGGCCTGGTCTGGTGGGTGCTCGACCTATTCGACCGGCGCATCACCTTGCGCTTCGACCAGGGCGTGGCGCTCAACCTCGGCTACAACTCCGCCGAAATTACGGTGCTCGCCCTGACCGTGCTCACCGGCGGCGTCGCCTCGGCGATGATGGAGACGCCGTGGCCCTACTTCATCGCGCTGCTGGCGTGGAAGACGCTCTACGACGTGCTCGACGAGCGCAAGTACCCTCGCGGCGAGCACCCCGCCGCCTAGCGAAAGGCTCGGCAAGGCTCGGCCCGGCGGGTAGAATTCGCCTTCCTCCGGAGTGATGCCCGAGTGGCCGAAGGGGGCGCCCTGCTAAGGCGTTATACGGGCTTAAACCCGTATCGAGGGTTCGAATCCCTCTCACTCCGCCAGTCGCATGCCGTTTGACCGCGATCAAGCCGCAGTCCTCCGGGGCGGCTAGGCTCCGCCAATCATGCTCAACGAACCGATCCGCAGGGTCATGGAGCGCAAGAAGCTCCTCGTCGCGCCGCCGCACACCTCGGTGAGTTCGGCGGCCGGGATGATGGCGAAGAAGCGGGTGAGCGCCGTCCTGGTGGTGGAGGGCGACCGCCTGGTCGGCATCTTTACCGAGCGCGACGCCGTGTTTCGCGTCATCGCGCAGGCGCGCGACCCCGCGCACACGCCCCTGGCCGAGGTGATGACGGCCTCGCCCATGACCGTGGCGCCGGAGGAGTCCTTCGGCTACGCGCTGCTCCTGATGTACGAGAACGGCTTCCGCCACGTCCCGGTGGTCGAGAACGGGGCGCCGGTGGGCATCGTCTCGGCGCGCAAGGCGCTCGATCCCGAGCTGGAGGAGTTCGAGTCCGAGGCGCAGCGCCGCCGCGCCATCCGCCGGCGCGCCTAGCCGGCGGCGGGGCCGAGCGAGCGCATCAGCCAGAAGGCGGCGAGCGCGAGCGGCAGGATGATGGCGAAGAACACCACCTGCCGGTTCTCGAAGCGCGCGCCGCGCCGGCGCTCGATCCAGTCGAGCAGCCAGTCGGCGAAGAAGTAGAGCCCTGCCGCTACGACGGTGAAGGTGAGGATGTCCATTTTCCGGCCATCATCGCGCGCAGCACGACGACGATAAAGAGAATTCCGCCCGCGATCGCGAGCAGGCCGCCCAGGCCCATGAGGCCCATCGCCGCGGTCTGCTCGAAGCCGCGCAGCACCTGGTCGGCGCCAGCGACCTTGCGCTGCACGCCGTAGCCGCCCGACCAGAGCAGGCCCGCGACGTGCAGCAGCTGGCCGCCGCCGTAGAGCCACGGCTGCAGGGTGGCGAGGCGCGGCTGCGGCGCGCCGAACCCCAGTTTCGGCAGGAGGTGGTAGACGAGGCCCATGAAGGCGAGCGTCACCCCCACGATGCTGCCGTGGTAGTGAGCGGGGATCTTGACGTTGCTGCCACTGATGGTGAGCCCGATCAGCCCACCCGCTCCGAACAGCACTACGGACCAAAGCAGTGCGCTCTTCAACGGCCGGGTTTCCGCCGTTGGGCGCGGAGAATTGGAAAGGGCATAGACAACGGCAAAACCGAAGGGAACGATCGCGAGGCCCCCGCCGATGCGCATCAGCCAGGTCTGCATGCGGTAGTGCTCCACCGAAACGACGTCGTAGGCGAGATAGAGCACCGGCGTGGCGAACACCGACACCAGGCCGATGGCGAACAGCAGGATCGCGATCCGCGGCGAGAGCGGCGCGCGCGCGCCGGCGGCGTCGGCGAGCCAGAGCCAGGCGACGAACATGAGCAGCGTCCAGGTGAACTGCAGCACGTGCCCGCCGCCCCAGAACAGCACCTCGTAGTAGGCCTTGCCGTCCAGGGTCGAGGGCAGCGCGCGCCAGGACCAGGCGAAGGCGAGCAGCGCGACCGCCGCCGAGACCAGCGCCGCGT
>JBFLYF010000144.1:0-8134 GCA_040756795.1 Pseudomonadota bacterium | reverse complement strand
CGATCTCCGGAGATCGGGCTCCGTCCCCGAATTTCTATCTGTACGGATCGGCGGCGTCGCGCAGGCCGTCGCCGAAGAAGTTGAAGGCGAGCACCGTGACGAAGACGGGCACCACCGGCAGCAGCAGCCACGGGTAGAGCGCGACCACGTTGATGTTCTGCGCCTCGTTCAGCAGCACGCCCCAGCTCGTGACCGGGGGGCGCAGCCCCAGGCCGAGGAAGGAAAGCGCGGTTTCGCCGAGGATCATGCCGGGCACCGAAAGCGTGACCGAGGCGATGAGGTGGCTCGCGAAGCTCGGCAGCAGGTGCCGGCCGATGACGCGCCCGGGAGTCGCGCCCATGAGCACGGCGGCGGTCGCGAAGTCTTCTTCTCTCAAAGCCAGCAATTTCGATCGAACCGCCCGCGCCAGTCCCGGCCAGTCCAGGAGCCCCAGGATGATGGTGATGCCGAAGTAGACCAGCACCGGGCTCCAGTTCACCGGCAGCGCCGCCGAGAGCGCCATCCACAGCGGCAGCTCGGGAAAAGAGCGCACCATCTCGATCAGGCGCTGGATCGCGGTGTCGATCCAGCCGCCGTAATAGCCCGAAATCCCCCCCAGCAGGATGCCGATGAGAAAGCTCACGGCGATGCCGAGCAGGCCCACGGTGAGCGAGATCCGGGCTCCGTAGAGGATGCGCGAGAGCATGTCGCGCCCGAGGCGGTCCGTGCCGAGCAGGTACAGCGTGCCGCCTTCGGCCGGACAGACCAGGTGCAAGCGCCCCTCGATCATGCCCCAGAAGCGGTATTCGTCGCCGAGGCACAGGAAGCGCAGCGGCTGCACCTTGGCCGGGTCCGGCGTGTACTCGCGCGTCAGCGTGCGCATGTTGAGCTGCATGCGGTAGCCGTAGACGAACGGCCCCACGAAGCGGCCGCTGTCGTCGAACAGGCGCAGCTCCTGGGGCGGCGCGTAGATGTGAGCCGTGTCGCGCGTGTGCAGGTTGTAGGGCGCGAGCACCTCGGTCACCAGCGTGCTGGCGTAGAGCAGCGCGAGGATCGCCGCCGCGACGAGCGCGATGCGGTGGCGGCGGAACTTCCACCACATGATCTGCCACTGCGAGGCGCGGTAGAAGCGCTCCTGCTCGGGCGACATCGCCTCGGCCGCATACGGCTCGAACGGCTCCTGCGAGACGAAATGCTCGAGCGGCGCGCTCATTTCACCGCGCCCCCGGCCAGACGGATGCGCGGGTCGAGCGCCGCGAGCAGCAGGTCGGAGATGAACATGCCGATCACCGTCAGGAGCGCGAGGAACATCAGGAACGAGCCCGCCAGGTACTGGTCCTGGCTGCGCAGCGCCTCGAGCAGCATCGGGCCCGAGGTCTGCAGCGACAGCACCACGGCGACGATCGCCGAGCCCGAGATCACCGAGGGCAGCAGGTTGCCGATGTCGGCGATGAAGGGATTGAGCGCCATGCGCAGCGGGTACTTGATCAGCAGCGCGAAGGGCGGCATGCCCTTGGCGCGCGCGGTCACCACGTACTGCTTCTGCAGCTCGTCGAGCAGGTTGGCGCGCAGCCGGCGGATCATCGCCGCGGTGCCCGAGGTGCCGATGACGATGACCGGGATCCACAGGTGCGAGAGCACCGAGCCGAACTTGGCGAGGCTCCAGGGCTGGTCGAGGTACTGCGCGTCCATGATGCCGCCGAGGGCGAGGCCGAACTCGACGTTGGCGAAGTACATCAGCACCAGCGCGAGGAGGAAGTTCGGCGTCGCGAGGCCGACGTAGCCGAGCAGCGTCAAGCCGTGGTCGCCCCAGCTGTACTGGTGCGTGGCGGCGTAGACGCCGATCGGGAAGGACACCGCCCACGTGAACAGGATGACGCTGAAGTTGAGGATGAACGAAAGCAGCATCCGGTCGCCGACCACCTTGGACACCGGCAGGTCGTACTCGAACGACCACCCCCAGTCGCCCTGCAGCAGGCCCGAGAAGCCGCGCTCGGTGGGCCAGAGGCCGACCCAGACCGCGTACTGCTCGAGGAAGGGCTTGTCCAGGCCGTACTGCTTGCGCAGGAAATCGACCTTCTCGAGCGCCGCGCTGTCGCCCTGGCTCCTGAGCTCGGCGATCTGGTTGGAGAGGAAATCCCCCGGCGGCAGCTTGATGATCGAGAACGTGACGAAGCTGATGACGAGCAGCGTCGGGATCATGATCAGCACGCGGCGGATGGCGTAGGTCAGCATGCCCCTACCTGCCGCCCGGCTCGGCGAGCCAGAAGGTCTCCGGGCGGTAGATGCCGAAGAACGCCCCCGGGTCCCAGTTGTAGATGCCCTTCTCGGGCACGTTGCGCAGCGTCGTGCGCGCCACCACCGGCTGCAGCACGCCGCAGACCACGCCGATCACGAACTGCTGCTCGGCGTGGATCTCGAGCATGCGATGCCACGCCTTCTCGCGCTCCTCGCTCGTCGCCGCGGCGCGCCAGGCGCGGCGCAGCCCGAGCAGCTCGGCCGCCTCGGGGATGTCGGGCGCCTCGCCCGCCTTGCCGCGGGTCTCGAAGTACTGGCCGAACCTCGGCCACTGCAGCTGCTGCTGGCTGGTGGGCGCGAGCTCGTCCGGGTCCATGTCCGCGGTCGGGATGCCGTTGTCGAAGCCGCTCCACACCGACATCACCGCCTCGCCCGAGAACACCCGGTTCCTGAGGACCTCGCGCTGCGAGGGCTTGGTGAAGAGCTTGATGCCGACCTCGCGCCAGGTCTCGCGGATGAGCTCGAGCACGTCGGACTGCTCGGTGGTTTCCCCCGCGGTCTCGGCGATGATCTCCAGCGGCCGCCCGTCGGGCAGGCGCCGCGAGCCGTCCAGGGCGCGCTTCAGGCCCATCTCGTCGAGCAGCCGCGCGGCCGCCTTGCGGTCGTAGCGCGCCCAGCGCGTCTGGTAGCGCTTGCGGTACAGCGGGCTCTCGGCGAGCACCGTGTTGTTGCCTTCGATGGCGAGGCCGAAGTAGAGCACCTGGTTGACGAGCGAGCGGTCGATGGCGAGCGACAGCGCGCGGCGGAAGCGCACGTCGCGCAGCACCGCGCGCCACACCGGGTCGTTCACGTTCAGGTTCGGGTACAGCGCGAACTGCGCCCCCTTCGCGGTGCGCCACAGCAGGGTGCGGTAGTTGTTGCGCTCCTCGCCCATCTTCAGGAAGGTGTAGTTGTTGAACTGGAGGTCGCGCGCCTGCAGGTCGGACTCGCCGGCGCCGGTCTTGGCGGGAATCAGCTTCGCCTCGGCCACCTGCAGCACCACGCGGTCGATGTAGGGCAGCTGCCTGCCGTTCGCGTCGACCCGGTGGAAATAGGGGTTGCGCACGGCGACGAAGCGATCGGCCGGCGGCTTGCTCGTGTTCACCCACGGCTGCAGCGTCGGCAGGTCGGGGTTGTCGAACTGGTACATGTTGTCCTGGCGGTTGTGGACCTGCGACCAGCGGCGCTTGGCCCCGCCGTTTGCTGGCTCGGCAGCCTTCGGGTTGTATTTCTTGTGGAATTTCCTGAGGTAGTGCGCCGGGCGGAAGATGAACAGCGGCGAGGCGGCCGCCATGCGCGGCAGGAAGTCGGGGTTGGGCCTGGACCAGGAATAGCGCACCGTGGTGCGGTCCGGGAACTCGACCGCAGGCAGCTCGCCGTCGACCTGCAGCTCGCGCGGCGGGCCGGCCGGGGAGAGTTCCTTGTTGTTCGCCACGTCTTCCCAGTAGTAGCGGAAGTCCTCGGCGGTGAACGGCGCGCCGTCGGACCAGCGATGGCCCTTGCGCAGCTTCATGGTGAAGACGCGCCCTTCCCTGACCTCGATGCTCTCGAGAAGGTCCGGGACGATTTTCAGGTCCCGGTCGTAGCCGACCAGCCGCGCATAGCCGTAGACCACGAGCATGCGCACGTCGCGGCTTCTCCCGATCAACATGTGCAGCGTGCCGCCGTGCCTGCCGGGGACCGCCTTGCCCGCGAGCGGCACGACCAGCGGCGCCTCGGGCAGGCGCGCGCCGACCGGCGGGAGCTTGCCCTGCGCCACCTGCTCGGCAAGCATGGGCGGCTCGATGAACGAGGCCGCATCAGCCTTCTCATTCAAGAGAAACAGGGAAATCAGAGCGATCCAGACAACTCTCATGCCAACTCCGAAGCGTTCGCGCGCGCGCGCACGAAGTGATTGCCGCCGAGGTCGATCATGGCCACGCCGGCCGCGCCGTCCAGCCGGAAGGGCTCCGGCCAGGCGCGAGGGTCGGAGGCCTTGCCCTCCATGAGCGCGCCGAAGTCGAGCTTGCAGGCGAGGTCCGGCTCGGGCACGGCGGCGAGCAGCGCCCTGGTGTACGGGTGCACCGGGCGGCGGAACAGCGTCTCGAAGGGCGCGACCTCGACCAGGCGGCCCGCGCACATCACGGCGATGCGGTCGGCGAGGTAGTAGACGACCGCGAGGTTGTGCGAGATGAAGATGTAGGTGAGGTTGAGCGCGGCCTTGAGGTCGAGCAGCAGGTTCAGCACCTGCGCCTGCACCGAGACGTCGAGCGCCGAGACCGGCTCGTCGAGGATCAGCAGCTCCGGCCCGAGCGCGAGCGCGCGCGCGATGCCGATCCGCTGGCGCTGGCCGCCCGAGAAGCTGTGCGGGTAGCGGCGCAGGAAGCGCACGTCGAGCCCGACCAGGGTCATCAGCTCCTTGACGCGCGCGAAGCGCTCCTCGGCGTCGCCCACGCCGTGGATCACGAGCGGCTCGGCGACGATGTCGTGCACCGTCATGCGCGGGTTGAGCGAGCTGAAAGGGTCCTGGAACACGAACTGCACCTTGCGCCGGTAGGCGAACAGGTCCTCGCCTTTCAGCGCGAGCACGTCGCGGGCGTGGCCGCGGTCGTTGAGCACGATCTCGCCGCCATCCGGGGCGAGCGAGCGCAGGATCAGCTTCGCCGTGGTGGTCTTGCCGCAGCCCGATTCGCCGACCAGGCCGAGGCACTCCCCGGCATGGACGTGAAAGCTGACGTCGTCCACCGCCCGCACCGTGCCCCCGAGGCTGCGGCCGAGCCAGGAGGTCTTGCGCGTTTCGAAGCGCTTGGTGAGATTGCGCACCACCAGCAGCGGATCGCCGCCGTCGGGGATGACGTGCGGCCGGCCATGCCCGGAGATGAGATGGTCGGTCGCCGCGCGCACCTCGCGGATCGGGGTGAGCCGCTCGCCCGGCGCCATGTTGAAGCGCGGCACGGCGCGCATCAGCGCCTTCAGGTAGGGATGGCGCGGGTCGCGGAAGATGTCCGTGAGGGTTCCCGCCTCCATGACCCTGCCCTGGTACATCACCACCACCTCGTCGGCCATGTTGGCGACGATGCCGAGGTCGTGCGTGATGAGCAGCATCGCCATGCGGAACTCGGCCTGCAGCGCCTGGACGAGCTGCAGGATCTGCGCCTGTATGGTGACGTCGAGCGCCGTGGTCGGCTCGTCGGCCACCAGCAGCGCCGGCCGGCACACCAGCGCCATCGCGATCATGGCGCGCTGGCGCAGCCCCCCCGAGAGCTCGAACGGGTAGCTGTGCTCGGCCTTGGACGGATCGGCGAACCCCACCAGGCGCAGCATCTCGTGCACCGCGGCGCGGCGCTCGGCCTTGCCGAGACCCGCGCGGTGCAGCAGCAGCGCCTCGCCGATCTGGTTGCCGATGGTGTGCAGCGGCGAGAGCGCGGTCATCGGCTCCTGGAAGATGATCGAGATGCGGCCGCCGCGGATCGCGCGCGCCGGCGCGCCCTGCGGGTCGAGCCGCGAGATGTCGGTCACCGCGCCGGGACGCCTCGGGTCGCGGAACAGGATTTCGCCCGACTCGATGCGCGCGACGCGCGGCAGGATGGAGAGGATCGCCTGCGCCACCATGGTCTTGCCGGAGCCCGATTCGCCCACCAGCGCCACGGTGCGCGCTTCGGGAATGCGGAACGAAACGCCGTCCACCGCCTTCACGGTGCCGGCATCCACCTCCAGATAGACCCTGAGGTCGCGGATCTGCAGGACATCGGCCATCAGGCGCCCAGTGCGCGAAGATTCCCGCGCGTGGCCGGGTCGAGCTCGAGGCCGGCGGCTTCGGCGCGCGACGCGGCTGCGCATGCGATCTCGGCGAACCGCTCCAGGTCCGAGTCGATGCGGATCGTGTGCCGCGCGTCGCGAAGCTTGAGCTGCATCCACCCCTCCTCCCGGTCGCGGCGCGTCGAGTAGTACGCGAGCCGCAAGGAACGCAAGTCCCCCCACCGGATCGCGGCGCCCAGCGGTCCCCGGGCGCGGATTCCGGCCTCGTCGAGCTCGATTCGGGTCAACTGCCTGCAGACCGTTCGAGCAAAGTATACGAGGAATAGCGCCGCTCCCGCAGCCAGCGCCCACGCCGCGGGCGCGGCGGGCTGCGCGAGCGCGAGCGGCCCCAGCGTCAACCCGCCGCCGAGCGAAGCACGCAGGTAATCGGCGGCGAGCGCCCGGGCGGGATAGCGGTGCGGCATGCTCACCGGAACAGGTGGGCAGCGTCCCGCCATACGCCGCCGGCCCCGCGCGTCGCATCGAACAAACGTTCGATGAAATCCCACGCCGCCGCGTCGTGGCGGGCGTGGTGCGTGAGCAGCCCCGTCGGCTCGGAGGCGTCCGCCGCCCCTGCGCGCTTCGCGCCGAGGTGCGCGAGGATCCGCTGCATCGCGGCTTCCTCGCCCGCGAAGCCGCGGCCGGACTGCCACGCGATGATGTCCGCGTGCGTATTGACCTGCCTCAGGCCCGGGGAAGGCTCGGCCCGCTTCCTCGCGCCGTACTGGCTCAGGCCGGCGTACGTCGCGCCGAGGCGCGGCAGCAGGCGCGGCGCCAGCCGGTTCCAGGGCGGCGCGAGCACCGCCATGAAGCGCTCCCCCGCGAGCTCCTGCAAGCGCTCGCGCGCGCGCGCCAGCCGCTCCAGCGCGGCCGGCGCGGGCTCGCCGGCCGGGAACTCGGTCTTCTTCTCGCCCGCCGCGGCGCGATTGACGTGATCGGTGCCATGCTGCAGCACGCTCACCCCGCGTCCCAGGCCCGCGAACAACCCGCGCTCGGCGCGCAACGGCACGACGGCGAGCGCGAGCGGCACGCGGCTGCGCTCGGCGAGCGCGAGCAGCCGCGCGAGCGCCGGGTCGGGCCGCGCCGCATCGTCGTCGCGCCACCACAGCTCGGCGGTGCGCCCGGCGTCGCGCCAGCGCGCGAGCTCCTCGGCGAGCGCTCGCCAGGGGCGGCTCACGCGGCGCGCTCCCTCGCCCAGCGCCCGATCAGCTCGGCGCTCTTGCGCGCGCCTTCGAGGTCGATCTCGCCGGGCGCGGGCCGCGGGCGGCCATGAGCGCGCTCGATCGCCGCGGCGAGCGTCTGCGGCGCGAGCGCGCTTTCCTCGACCAGCTCGAGCAGGCCGCGCTCGGCGAAGCAGCGCGCGCGCAGCGTCTGCTCGGTCTCGGCCGCGCCGGCGAAGGGCACGACGACCGCGCGCGCGCGCGCCGCGAGCGTTTCCATCAGGGTGTTATAGCCCGCCTGGCTGACCGAGAGGTCGCAATTGGCGAGCAAGGTCATGAAGTCGTTGCGCGAGCGCTCGAGCACGATTCCGTCTTGCGCCAGCCGGGCGAGGCTCGCATACGCCTCGGCGTTCATGTTGTCGCCGGCAAGCACTCTCCAGGTGCGATCGCGAAACGCGGTCAGGGGACGCGCGCGCATCGCCGTCTCGAGCAGCCGCGCGCCGACCGCGCCACCGCCTGCGGAGACCAGGACTTCGCCCGCTCCAAAGGATTCCTTGCTCAGGCTGCCGGGCGAGGAATCGACGATGTAACCCGTATATTGAATCTTGCGGGAGATTCTGCCGGCGAGGGGGAAGGTCCGATCCAGCGCGATGACCGTCGGATCCGAGTGCACCAGCACATGGTCGAAGAAGCGCTCCACGACGCCAACGGTCTCCTCGCGCCGCTCCGGGCTCCTTTGCCCGCCCAGGATGTCGCGCACCGAGCACACGACGGCCGGCGGCCGCGGCGCCTCGCGCGCGGCCTCGAGCAGCGGCAGCAGCTCGAAGCGCATCTGCCTGCGCCCGAAGGGGAACAGCTCCAGCACCAGCACGTGCGGCGCGGCCGAGCGCCAGGCGGCAAGCAGCATCTGCGCGCGATTGCGTCTCCACTCGGCGTCGATT
>JBFLYF010000143.1:0-8137 GCA_040756795.1 Pseudomonadota bacterium | reverse complement strand
TTCGGGTCGACGTCGACCACGCTCAGGCCAGCGGCCTTGAGCTTCGCGACTTCGTCGGGGCAGGGATTCACCACCCGGATGTCCATGCGGATCTCGGTTTCCTTCCAGTAGGAGGCGAGCGACTTGCCCGCGGTGGTGTAGGTGGCCGATCCCGCGATCGAGCCGCTGTCCATCGCATCTGCGTTCGACTTGAGGTCGATCTGCACGTGCTTGAACTCGGTGCCGAGCGCCTTGTGGATGCGCTGCCAGTTGAGCCAGTTCATGAACCCGGCGTTGGTGTAGAACACGGGCTTGCCGCTGAAGTCCTTCCAGCACCGGTACTTGCCCGCCTCCTTGGCCGAAACCGCCATCATCGACTCCATCGGGTACGAGTACCAGGAGTGCGCGATCTCCGGCATCTTGGGCTTGTAGTCCTTGAAGCCGCCGATGCGCTCCTTGAACTGGGTCATGCCGATGTCGGCGGTGTAGGCGACCTCGCCGTTGCCGTCCATTACCGCCTTCATGGCGACGGTGGGCGAGGTGTAGGGCTGCACCGTGACGGTGTACTCGCCGCCGAGCGCCTCCTCCACGATCTTGGTCATCTGCGCGGCGATCTGGTAGCCGTAGGAGCCCACGGGCGAGGTCGCCCAGCGCAGCGACTTGCGCTGCTGCGCGTGCGCCGGCGCGAGCGCCGAGAGCGCGAAAACGGCGGCGACTGCCGCCGCGGTTGCGGCGATTCTGCGATTCGATCCGACCTTGAGCATGGGTCCCTCCTGTGAATGCATGATGTGAATGGCCTCAATTCTATCCAGTCGAAAGCCCGTCCCCAACCTCGACGTTATCAGGCGTCAATTCGAGCCCCGAGGCCTCGGCCTGCTGCAGGAGCAGCGTCGCGAAGTCCCGCCCGGTCAGGCCGCGGCCGATCATCGCCTGGATGAGGTCGCGCGTGGCGCTCGCGAGCGGCAGCGGCACCCCGAACGCGCGCCCCGCGTCCAGCCCCAGGTCCATGTCCTTCCTCAGCAGCTCGGGCGTGAAGGTCACCCTGAAATCGAGGTTGACGAAGGCCGGGGTCTTGTAGCGCGTGAAGGTCGAGCCCATCACGCTGCGGTTGAGGAAGCCGAGGAAGGCGTGGCGCGGCACCCCCGCTTTCTGCGCGAGCACCGTCACCTCGGCGAGCGACTGCGTCACCACGCCGAGGAACACGTTGTGGCAGATCTTGACGATGCGCGAGAGCTCGCCCTCGCCGACGTAGCTGGCGCTGGGGCCGATCAGCTCCAGGAGAGGCTTTGAAATTTCAAAAGCCCTTCTTGGCCCCGAGCACACGAAAGAAAGCTTTCCAGCCTTGATGACCTTGGCGTTGCCCGACACCGGAGCAGCGAGATATTGAATTGCTTTTTTTCCCAGCAGAGATCTCAGTTCCGCGGAACCCTCGAGGGAGATCGAAGAACATTCGATGAGCAGCTTCGGGCGCGCTTTGCCTCTCAGGAGCTCCTCCACCACCTGCTTGACGTCCTTCCACGTCGAAACCATGCAGAAGACGACTTCGCGCGCGGCGAGCTCGGGCAGCTCGCGCGCGATCTTCGCGCCGTACTTCGCGAGCGGCTCGGCCTTCTCGCGGGTGCGGTTCCACACCAGCACGTCGGCGCCGCCCTTGGCGAGCCGCGCCGCCATCTCGAAGCCCATGCGCCCCGCGCCGATCCAGCCGACCGAAGGGGTCTTGGGTTTGGCCTTAATAGGCATTGGCCACGGGAAGTTCCTGAGCGGGATAGAGCGTGATGATCTTTGCTCCGTCCGGCGTCAGCACCACCTCCTCCTCGATCCGCGCCGCCGAGACGCCGTCCTTCGCCGGGCAGAAGGTCTCCACCGCGAACACCATGCCCGCTTTCAGCTCGTAGGGCTCGATGAAGGAGTTCAGGCGCGAGACGAGCGGCCGCTCGTGCAGCCCCAGCCCGAGGCCGTGGCAGAAGTTCAGGCCGAAGGCCGCCATCTCGGTCTCGAAGCCGATCTCGGTGGACTTGGGGAACATCTTCGCCACCTTGTCGGTGCTCACTCCCGGCCGCAGCATCGAGATCGCGTCGTCCATCCACTGCCGCGCGCGCTTGTAGGCGTCCTTCTGCGCCGCCGTCGCCCTGCCCACCGAGAAGGTGCGGTAGTAGCAGGTGCGGTAGCCGATGAAGGAATGGATGATGTCGAAGTAGGCCTGGTCGCCGGGACGGATGAGGCGATCGGTGAAGTTGTGCGGGTGGGGCGAGCAGCGTTCGCCCGCGATGGCGTTGATCGCCTCGACGCAGTCCGAGCCCATCTCGTAGAGGCGCTTGCTGCCGAGCGCCACGATCTCGCTTTCCTTGATGCCGGGCTTGAGCGCCGCGGCGATGTCCTGGTAGACGCCGTCGACCATCGACGCGGCGATGTTGAGGAGCGTGATCTCGTCGTGGCTCTTCACCTCGCGCGCCGCGAGCATCATCTGCTGGCCGTCGCGCACCTGGATGCCTTGCTTCTGAAGGGCGAAGAGCATCGCCGGCTCGCAGACGTCCAGGCCGAGCGGCATCGCGGCGACGCCCTCCTTCCTCAGGATGTCCTTGATCTCCTTCGCCGCGGCCTCGAACAGGCCCACCTTCGGCCCGATCGCGCCGCGCATCCCGGGGTTGCCGGCGCGCACCTGGTCCTCGCGCAGCCAGGGGCAGTAAAGCCTGTGGTGGCGCGCCGCCGAGCCGAAGTCCCACACCCAGGGCTCCCCGGTGCCGGTAAGGAGGCAATAGCGGATCAGCTTGTCGCGCGCCCACTCGCCGATCACCGTGGCAGAGATGTAGCGGATGTTGTGCTGGTCGAAGCAGAGCATCGCGCCCAGCCCCGACTTCGCGAGCGACTGCCGGGTCCGCGCCAGCCGGTAGCGGTGCAGCCGCCGGAAGTCGACGCGCTCCTCGAAGTCGACCTGGGTGATGCCCGGCGCCATGAGCGGCCGGTGCCAGCGGTGCATCGGCTTCAGGTCATCGGGGTCGACCGGGATGAACTTCGGCTTCTTCGCGGCCAGGCGCAATCCTCCTCACCATGGAGGATATCAAATCAAATCGGGCTCTGACCCCGATTTAGGGAATGCGCGCCAGGTCGGCGAGCCAGGCGGCGGCGTTGCCGTCGGAGGGCGCGCGCCAGTCGCCGCGCGGCGAGAGCGAGCCGCCCGAGCCGACCTTCGGCCCGTTGGGCAGCGCGCTGCGCTTGAACTGGCTGGTGCGGAAGAAGCGCTCGAGGAACACGCCCAGCCACCGGCGGATCTCGGCGAGCGTGTACTTGCCGCGCCAGGCGCTCCAGGCGAGGAACGCCACCTTGGCGGGCGCGTAGCCGAAGCGCAGCGTGTAGTAGAGGCTGAAGTCCTGCAGCTCGTAGGGGCCGACCACGTCCTCGGTCCTTTGTTCCGGCTTCAGCTCCGGCGAGATGTCGGTGGCGAGCACGCGATTGAGCGCCTTCACGACCGCCTCGTCGAACTGGCCGGACTTCGCCACCCAGGCGATCAGGTACTGCACCAGCGTCTTCGGCACGCTGACGTTGACGTTGTAGTGCGACATATGGTCTCCAACGCCATAGGTACACCAGCCCAGCGCCAGCTCCGAGAGGTCGCCGGTGCCCACCACCAGGCCGCCGTGGCGGTTGGCGAGGCGGAACAGGTGGCTGGTGCGCTCGCCCGCCTGCACGTTCTCGAACGCGATGTCGTAGACCTTGCGGCCCTTCGCGTACGGGTGCCCGAGGTCTTTCAGCATCTGCAGGCACGAGGGCCGGATGTCGATCTCCTCGGGCGTCGTGCCGAGCGCGCGCATCAGCTGCCAGGCGCTCGAGCGGGTGCGCGTGGAGGTGAAGAAGCCCGGCATCGTGTAGGCGAGGATGTTGTGCCTTGGCAGCCTCAGTTCGTCCATCGCGCGCGCGCACACCAGCAGCGCCTGCGTCGAGTCCAGGCCCCCCGAGACGCCGATGACGAGCTTCTTCGTCCCGGTGGCGCGCATGCGCGTGGCGAGGCCCTCGACCTGGATGCGGTAGACCTCCTCGCAGCGCGCCTCGCGCGTCGCCGGGTCGCCCGGCACGTACGGGAATCTTTCGATTTTTCTCTCGAGATCGATTTTTCCTCCCGGGACCGGAATCGAGAACTCCACCGTCCGCAGGCGCGCGATCTCCTCCCGGTGGCGGCGAGCCGACTCGCCGAAAGAGTTCTGCCGCATGCGGTCGGCTTCCAGGCGCTCGAGGTCCAGGTCGGCGAAGCTGAGCTGCGCCTCGCCCGCGAAGCGCCGCGACTCGGCGAGCAGCGTGCCGTTCTCGCAGGCGATGGCGTGGCCGTCCCAGGCGAGGTCGGTGGTCGATTCGCCCGCGCCCGCGGCGCTATAGAGGTAGGCGGCGATGCAGCGCGCCGACTGGTTGGCGGCGAGCTCCTTGCGGTACTGGTGCTTGCCGATCACCACGTTGGAGGCCGAGAGATTGGCGATCACCGTGGCGCCGGCGAGCGCCGCGTAGGAGGAGGGCGGCGCCGGGACCCAGAGGTCCTCGCAGATCTCCGCGAACAGCCGCAGGCCAGGGATTTCCCTCGATTTGAAAATCAACGGCCCGAACGCCACAACTTGACCGGCGAGCGCCACCTCCCGCACTGCGTCTCCCCCGGGCGTGAACTGGCGCAGCTCGTAGAACTCGCGGTAGTTCGGCAGGTAGGTCTTGGGCACCACGCCGACGAGCCGCCCGCGGCAGAGGAGCGCGGCGCAGTTGTAGAGCAGGCCGTCGACCGCGACCGGCAGCCCCACGAAGGCCGCGAGCGGCAGGTTGCGCGTGCGCGCGAGCAGCCAGGCGAGCGCCGATTCGGATGCGCGCAGCAGCGCCTGCTGGTGGAACAGGTCCTCGCAGCTGTAGGCCGAGAGCCCGAGCTCCGGGAACACGGCGAGCACGGCGCGGCGGCGCGCCGCCTGCCGCATCAGGGCGAGCGTCGCCGCGGCGTTCGCCATCGGGTCGCCGAGGCGCACCACCGGCGTGGCGAGCGCCGCGCGCACGAAGCCGTGCCGGTAGAGGTTGAAGAACTCGCCGCGCGAGGCCATTTCCGGCTATTTTACGCCACCCGGACTATGGTATCCTATGCCATATGTTCCGGGAGGTGGTGCTGCTGCACGGCGGGTTCCGGCTCGAGGCGCTTCTCGCCGGGCCGGGAGCCTGGCGCCTCGCCCTCTTCAGGGGCGAGCGGCTCCTGGTCGAATACAGCAGCGCTTCGGCCTACGAGGTGAAGTCGGTGGAGAAGCTCAGGTACGACTTCGAGCGCGATGTCGAGAGAGCTCTTGGTCCGGGTTAGCGCGCCGGCCGACGCGCTCGACCGCTTCGAGGCCGCCTGGCACCTCGCCACCGGGCGCCGGCCGCCGGCGCCGCTCGCGCTGCTCTCGTTCGCCGACCTGCCTTTGCTGCTGAAGGCCCTGACGCCGGCGCGCTGGGCGCTGCTGAGGCGGCTGCGCGCGGGCGGGCCCTGCACCATCTATGCCCTGTCGAGATCTCTCTCGCGCGACTACAAGAATGTCTATATGGAGGTAAGGCAGCTCATGCAGCTGAAGCTCATAGAGCAGCTTCCGGACGGCAAGCTCCAGGTTCCCTGGGAGGCGGTGCGCGCCGAGCTGAAGCTCTAGCGCGGCGCGAAGACGAGGAAGTACTGGTAGGGCAGGAAGGCGTGCTCTTCGGCGAGGCGGTAGCCGGCGCGCGACATCTCTTCCTTGACCCGCCCGGCGGGGATGCGCATGAAGCCGGGCGGCCCTTCGGGGGAATCGGGCTTGAAGTCGATGATCGCCACCCGGCCGCCCGGCTCGAGCGAG
This sequence comes from Pseudomonadota bacterium, assembly GCA_040756795.1. Taxonomy (GTDB): domain Bacteria; phylum Pseudomonadota; class Gammaproteobacteria; order Burkholderiales; family SG8-39; genus RBG-16-66-20. The sequence continues at coordinate 2,339 of JBFLYF010000143.1, read as the reverse complement.
GCGCGCAGCGCGGCGAAATAGCGCTCCCGGCCGTCGATGTGATGGTAGGTGTCGACGACCAGGACGAGGTCCACCTTTTCGGGAAGCTTCGGGCTCTCGGGGGATGCGGCGTGAGAGCTGAGGTTGGCGAGCTTCTCGCGCGCCGCGCGCTCGTTCAGGTAGCGGACCATGTTCGGCTCCAGGTCCGCGCCGAAGACGCGGCCACCGGGCAGCGCGCGCGCGAGCCGCACCGCGAAATACCCGGTGCCCGAGCCGATGTCGGCGACCGCCGCGTCCGGGGCGAGCCTGAGCGCGCGGATGACCTCGGCGGGCTTCTGCCAGGCTTCGCGCGCCGGGTCGTCGAACTCTCTTGCCCAGCGCTCGGCGTCGCCGAAGCCGTGCATCTGGGCGAAAAGCAGCGCGCCGCCGGATGCGAGCGCCGCCGCCACGCCGCCGACGAGGAGAGAACGGCGCTTCACAGCCATCCCGCCTTGCGGAAGCGCCAGAACAGGAGCGTGTCGATCACCACCATCAGGGCGATCGCGAACGGATAGCCCCAGGCCCAGGTGAGCTCGGGCATGGTCTCGAAGTTCATGCCGTAGACGCCCGCGACCATCGTCGGCACCGCGACCAGCGCGGCGTAGGCGGCGAGGCGCTTGGTGACCTCGGTCTCGCCGGCCTGGATCAGCGCGAGGTTCACCTGGATCGCGGTGGCCACCGTGTCGCGCATCGAGTCGATCGACTGGTTGAGCCGCACCAGGTGGTCGTAGACGTCGCGGAAGTAGTCGCCCAGCCCCGCGCAGACCTGGGGCACGCGTCCGCCGTAGAGCTTGCTCACCGCCTCCAGCAGCGGCGCCGCGGCGTGCTTGAGCGTCGCGAGCTTCTGGCGCACGTAGTAGAGCGCCTCGATGTTGTCGCGCGCCGAGGTGTTGGCGAAGATGCGCTCCTCGATCGCCTCGAGCTCGGCCTCGATGGCGTCGAGCACCGGGAAGTAGCGGTCGACCACCGCGTCCATCAGCGCGTAGAGCACGTAGCCCGAGCCGTGGCGCAGCAGCTCCGGCTCGCGCTCGCAGCGCGAGCGCACGCCGAGAAAGCCCTGCTCGGTGCGGTTGCGCACCGAGAGCACGTAGTTCGGGCCGGTGAACACGCTCATCTCGCCCACCCGCAGCTCCTCGCCCGCGGCCTCGACCAGGTGCATGACGACGAAGATCTCGGCGCCGTACTCCTCGATCTTGGGGCGCTGGTGGCCGTGGCGCGCGTCCTCGAGCGCGAGCTCGGGCAGGTCGAACTCCTTGCCCATCGCCTCGAGCTCGGCATCCGCGGGGTCGCGCAGCGCCACCCACACGAAGCAGCCCGGCCGCGCCAGGTACTCGCGGATCTGGCGCTGCTCGATGTCGGCGAGCTTGCGGCCGTCCTGGTAGGCGACGCAATTGACGAGCATGCGCGATGATACCTTCGCTGGGATAATGAGTTATGCAGGATTCCGGGTCCCGACCCGCGGGCGCGCCCGCCGCGCCCCGCGATGCCGCCACGGTCGTGCTGCTGCGCGACGGCGCGCGAGGGCTGGAGGTGTTTCTCGTCAAGCGCGCGCGCAGCATGGATTTCATGGCCGGGGCGCACGTCTTTCCCGGCGGGCGGCTGGACAAGACCGACGCCTCGCCCACGTCCCTGGGGCTGCTCACGGCCGAGGTGGCGACGCTGCACGAGCGGCTGGGCGAGCCGCTCGCGCCGGCGCGCGCGGCGGGCCTGTTCGTCGCCGCGATCCGCGAGACCTTCGAGGAGGCGGGGCTGCTGCTCGGCCGCCTCGCGCCGGGATGGGACATGGCGGGCGCGCGCCGCGCGGTGGCGGAGGGCGCCCTGTTCAGCACGCTGGTCGAGCGGCTCGACGCGCGCGCGCTCGTGCCCTGGGTGCGCTGGGTGACGCCCGAGGTCTCGCCCAAGCGCTTCGACGCGCGCTTTTTCCTCGTGCGCGCGCCCGAGGGCCAGGAGGCCGAGGTCGACGGCCGCGAGGCGACCGAAGGCGCCTGGCTCACGCCGCGCGAGGCGCTCGCGCGCTGGGAGAAGGGGGAGATGCAGCTGCCGCCCGCGACCGCCAAGAGCATCGACGCCCTCGGCACGTTCGCCACCGTGAAGGACGCGCTCGAGGCGGCCGCGAGGCGCCCGCCGCCGGTCGCGATGCCGCTGGTCTGGAGCGAGGGGGGCCGCGCGTATATTTCGCTGCCGGGCGACCCGGTGCACTCGCAGCCCGACCTGCTCGGCGGGAGCATCCGCCGCATCCAGCTCGAGACCGGCCGCTACCGGGCGGTCCCCGCGGCGCCGCGGCTACAAAAACGCGTTGCCCAGCCCCCCAGGCGTGCCGG
>JBFLYF010000142.1:0-8161 GCA_040756795.1 Pseudomonadota bacterium | reverse complement strand
CCCAGCCCCGATGGCTTCCCGTCCCCCCATCAGCGCGCGCGCGCGCTCGCTCGGCACCGAGAACGCGTTCGTCGTGCTCGCCGAGGTGAACGACCTCGTGCGCCAGGGCCGGGACATCGTCAGCTTCTGCATCGGGCAGCCCGACTTCCCGGCGCCGGAGAACGTGCAGGAGGCCGCGATCCGCGCCATCCGCGAGGGCAAGCACGGCTACACCCCCTCGGCGGGGATCGATCCCCTGCGCGAGGCGGCGGCGAAATACCTCTCGCAGATGCGCGGCGGGCTGCCGATCCGCGCGCAGGACGTGGTGATCGCCGCGGGCGCCAAGCCCTTCATTGCCTACGCGATCCTCTCCGCCACCGACCACGGCGCGGGCCACGAGGTGATCTACCCGAATCCGGGCTTCCCGATCTACGAGTCGCAGATCCTCGCCTGCGGCGCGAAGCCCGTGCCGATCCACCTGCACGAGGCACGGGATTTTGCTTTCGATTTTGACGATTTGAAAAAATCCTTGAATGAAAAAACCAGGCTCCTGATCCTCAACTACCCTCACAACCCGACCGGCGGGGTTCTTTCGCGGGCGGACCTGGAAAAAATCTCTCGAATACTGGAAAAACACCCCCAGGTCTGGGTGTACGCGGACGAGATCTACTCGCGCCTGTGCTACGGCGAGGCGTTCTTCTCGATCGCGCAGGTCCCCGGCATGGCCGGGCGCACCATCATCGCCGACGGCGCCTCGAAGACCTGGGCGATGACCGGCTGGCGCATCGGCTTCGCCGCCAACCCCGTGCTCGCGCCGGTGTTCACGCGCTGGATCACCAACACCGAGTCCTGCGCCTCGCAGATCTCGCAGTGGGCCGCGGTGGAAGCGATCAACGGCCCGCAGGACGCGGCCGAGGCGATGAGGAACAGTTTTCTGTCTCGCCGTGATTTCATTCATGAACTCCTGAATCAAACGCCGGGGGTGACGTGCAAGCTCCCCGGCGGCGCGTTCTACGCCTGGCCGAACGTCACCGAGGCCTGCCGCATGATCGGCGCGGCCGACTCCGAGGAATTCCGCAAGCGGCTGCTGAACGAGGCGGGCGTCGCGGTGCTCGCGGACATCCACTTCGGCCAGCGCGTCCCCGGCGAGGGCCAGCACCTGCGCTTCTCCTACGCCGCCTCGAAAGAGCAGATCGAGGCCGGCGTCGCACGCCTTGCCGACTTCATCAAGAAAAACACTCGAAAAGCTGCATGACTGCGTGGAAACCGCCGTCGGTGACCGTCGCCGCGGTCATCGAGCGCGGCGGCCGGTTCCTGTTCGTGGAGGAGCTGCAGGACGGCCGGCGCGTGCTCAACCAGCCCGCCGGGCACCTCGATCCGGGCGAGTCTCTGGTCGCGGCGGTCGCGCGCGAGGTCATGGAAGAGACCGCCCACCGCTTCACGCCGCAGGGGCTGGTGGGCGTGTATCGCTGGTTTTACGCCGCCAAGGACGTGACTTTTCTGAGATTCTGTTTTTTCGGCCCTTCCGAAGGACAAGAACAGAATCGGTCGTTGGACAAGGAAATCCTGGCGTTGCACTGGCTCAGCCTGGAGGAGCTGAAGGCGAGGTCGGCCATGCACCGCTCGCCGCTGGTGCAGCACTGCGTGGAGGACTACCTCGCCGGGCGGCGCTTTCCGCTCGATCTGCTGTCCAAGGCCTATGGCTGAGCGAATCGTGGTGGGAATGTCGGGGGGCGTGGACTCCTCGGTTGCCGCGCTGCTCCTGAAGCGCGAGGGCCACGACGTGGTCGGCCTGTTCATGAAGAACTGGGAGGACGACGACTCCGACGAGTACTGCTCGACGCGCCAGGACCTGATCGATGCCGCGGCGGCCGCGGACGCGATCGGCATCGACCTGGAGGCGGTGAACTTCGCCGCCGAGTACAAGGACCGGGTGTTCGCCGAGTTCCTGCGCGAGTACCGCGCGGGCAGGACCCCCAATCCCGACGTGCTGTGCAACGCCGAGATCAAGTTCAAGGCGTTTCTCGATCATGCGCTCAAGCTCGGCGCCGCGCGCATCGCTACGGGCCACTATGCAAGGATTCGCGTTTCGGGGAAGGCGTTCGAGCTTCTGAAGGGAAAGGACGAAGCGAAGGATCAAAGCTATTTCCTGCACCGGCTGAACCAGTCGCAGCTCGGCCGCGTCGTTTTCCCGCTCGGCGAGCTGAAAAAAAGCGAGGTCCGGAGGATCGCCGCCGAGGCGGGGCTGCCGAACCACGCCAAGAAGGACTCGACCGGCATCTGCTTCATCGGCGAGCGGCCGTTCCGCGAGTTCCTCAACCGCTACCTGCCGCGCACGCCCGGGCCGATCGTGGACGACAGCGGCCGCACGATCGGCGAGCACATCGGCCTCGCGTTCTACACCATCGGGCAGAGGAAAGGCATCGGCATCGGCGGCGCGGGAGAGCCCTGGTATGTCGCCGAGAAGCGCATGGCCTCGAACGAGCTCGTCGTGGTGCAGGGCCACGACCATCCGCTCCTGCTCAAGCGCGGCCTGGAGGCGCAGGATGCGAGCTGGATTTCGGGTTCTTCTCCGGAATTTCCCTCAAACCACAGCGCGAAAACCCGCTATCGGCAGGCCGATGCGGCGTGCACGCTTTCGGGTGTGCTCGATTCGGAGATCAAGGTCGACTTCGCGGCGCCGCAGTGGGCGGTGACGCCCGGGCAGTCGGTGGTGCTCTACGACGGCGCCGCGTGCCTCGGCGGCGCGGTGATCAGCTAGGCAGGCTTTTGGGCGCGGTCTCGGCGAAGGCCGGGCGCTCCATGAGCTTGTCGTAGTGGCGCTCGAGGTTGGGGTACTCGCCGCGCCACTCGATGCCGCCGGGCTTGCGGAACTCCACCCAGCCGAGGCAGCAGCCGAGCGCGATGTCGGCGAGCGTGTAGCGATCGCCGTGGCACCAGGGACGGTCGCCGAGTTCGAGCGACAGCATCGCCAGGCCGCGCTTGAGCTTGCCGCTCTGCTTCTCGGTCCACGCGGCGCTCTGCTCCTTCTTCGGGCGCAGCGACTCGTAGCGCACGAGCAGGCCCGCGTCGAGCGCGCCGTCGGCGAGCGCCTCCCAGCGCCGCACCGCGACGCGCTCGCGGTTGTCCTCGGGGATGAGGCGCCCGAGCGGCGAGACGTTGTCGAGGAACTCGACGATGACGCGCGAGTCGAACAGCGCCGTGCCGTCGTCGAGCAGCAGCGTCGGCACCTTGCCGAGCGGGTTGTGCCCCGTGACCGCGTTCTCGGAGGGACTCACGTCGACCTGCTCGAACTCGCACTCGATCTTCTTCTCGGCGAGCACGATGCGCACCTTGCGGGTGTAGGGGCTGGCGGTGGAGCCGAGGAGCTTCATTGCGGGCGCGGATTATAGCCTTTCACAGAACCGCCTCAACGCGCCGGCGCAGCGCCGGGATGACAACCCTGGTGAACCACGGATTGCGCTTCAGCCACAGCTTGTTGCGCGGGCTGGGATGCGGCAGGGGAAAGTACTCCGGCAGGTATTCGCGGAAGCACCGCACCGTTTCGGTGAGGTTCTTTTTTTGCCTTTTGTCCAGATAGAAATCCTGTGCAAAGGCTCCTACGAGCAGCGTCAGCTGCAGGCGCGGCAGCGCGGCGCGGAAGCGCGGCTGCCAGAGCGGCGCGCACTCGGGCCGCGGCGGCAGGTCGCCGCCCCGGCCGCTGCCCGGGTAGCACAGGCCGGTCGGCAGGATCGCGATGCGCCTCGTGTCGTAGAACGCGGCGCGGTCCATGCCGAGCCAGGCGCGCAGCTTGTCGCCCGAGGGATCGTTCCAGGGAATTCCGGTCTCGTGCACGCGCCGCCCCGGTGCCTGCCCCACGATGAGCAGGCGCGCGCCCGCGCCCACGAGAAACACCGGCTTGGGTCCGAGGGGCAAGTGTTTCTCGCAGAGAGTGCATTTCTTTGCCTCCCGTGCAACCTGAGAAAGAGAAAATCTCATCCCTTTATAATAAAAGCTATGGCCTCTCCGCTCGCCGCGCTGTCGCCGCTCGACGGCCGGTACGCAGGCTCGGCGGACCCCCTCAGGGCCTTCTTCAGCGAGCACGCGCTCATCCGCTACCGGGTGCGGGTCGAGCTCGCGTGGCTGCGGGCGCTCGCCGCGGAGCCCGCCGTTTCGGAGCTCAAGGCCTTCTCGAAGGCGACGACCGGAATCCTCTCGCGCCTGGTCTCGGATTTTTCCGAAAAGGACTCCGAAAAGATCAAGGCGATCGAGGCGAAGACCAGCCACGACGTCAAGGCGATCGAGTACTGGCTGCGCGGCAGGCTCGCCGGCAACCGCGAGGCCGAGGGCGCGCTCGAGTTCGTGCACTTCGCCGCCACCTCGGAAGACATCAACAACCTCTCCTACGCGCTGATGATGGCGGACTCGCGCCGGCGCGTGATGCTGCCCAGGCTCGACGCGCTCATCGCCGCGCTGCGCGGCGAGGCGCGCCGCCATGCCGCGCGCGCCATGCTCTCGCGAACCCACGGCCAGCCCGCCTCGCCCACCACGCTCGGCAAGGAGCTCGCCAACTTCGTGCACCGCCTGCGGCGCGCGCGGGCGCGCATCGCCGCGGTCGCGCTCGCGGGCAAGATGAACGGCGCGGTCGGCAGCTACCACGCGCACACGGTCGCCTACCCGGGCTTCGACTGGGAGCGCTTCTGCCGCCGCTTCGTGGAGGGGCTGGGGCTCGAATTCAACCCCTACACCACCCAGATCGAGCCGCACGACTCGCTCGCCGAGCTGCTGGACGCCTACGCGCACGCCAACACGGTGCTGCTCGGCCTGGACCGCGACCTGTGGGGCTACATCTCGCTCGGCTACTTCCGGCAGAGGACGAAGAAAGGCGAGGTCGGCTCCTCCACCATGCCGCACAAGGTGAACCCGATCGACTTCGAGAATTCCGAAGGCAACCTCGGGCTCGCCAACGCGCTGCTCGGCCATCTCGCGGAGAAGCTCCCGGTGTCGCGCTGGCAGCGCGACCTCTCGGATTCGACCGCGCTGCGCAACATCGGCGCCGCGCTCGGACACACGCTGCTCGCCTGGAGTGCCTGCCTGCGGGGCCTCGCCAAGCTGGAAGTCGACCCGCGGCGCCTCGCCGCGGACCTGGAGGCGAACTGGGAGGTGCTCACCGAGGCGGTGCAGCAGGTGATGCGCCGGCACGGCATCGCCGGCGGCTACGAGAAGCTGAAGGCGCTCGCGCGCGGCAGGCCGCTCGGCAAGGCCGAGCTCGCCGCCTTCATCCGGCGCCTCGCGATCCCCGCGGCCGAGAAGAAGCGCCTGCTCGCGCTCACCCCCGCGACCTATACCGGCCTCGCCGCGCGGCTCGCCAAGCGCATCTGACGCCGCGATGTTCTACGCGGCGACGATCTTCCTGTCTTCGTTTTTGCTGTTCCTGGTGCAGCCGCTCATCGCGCGCCAGATCCTGCCGTGGTTCGGCGGCAGCGCGGCGGTGTGGACCACCTGCATGCTGTTTTTCCAGACGCTGCTGCTCGCGGGCTACGCCTACGCGCACGCCACCAACGCGAAGCTCGCGCCGCGCGCGCAGGCGCTGCTGCACGGCGTCCTGCTCGGCGCCTCGCTGCTCCTGCTGCCCGTGGCGCCGGCCGAGGCCTGGAAACCCTCCGGCACCGAGGAGCCGATCAGCCACATCCTGCTGCTGCTGACGGTCACGGTCGGGCTGCCCTACCTGCTGCTCTCGGCCACCAGCCCGCTGCTGCAGGCGTGGTTCGCGCGCGCGCGGCCCGGCGCGGACCCGTATCGCCTGTTCGCGGTGTCGAACCTCGCGTCGCTGCTCGCGCTCGTCGGCTACCCGGCGCTCGCCGAGCCGTTCCTCGGCAACCGCGAGCAGTCGCTCGGCTGGTCCGGGCTTTACGGGGTCTTTGCCGTGCTTTGCGCAGGATTGGCTTGGCTTTCCGCTTCTCCCGGAGAAGAGAAAAAGACTCCCGATCAAGGGCAAACTTCAAACCCGTCTCGCGGCGACTACGCGCTCTGGCTGGCGCTCTCGGCCGCGGGCTCGGTGATGCTGCTCGCGGTCACCAACCACGTGACGCAGAACGTCGCCTCGATCCCGCTGCTGTGGCTCGCGCCGCTCACCCTGTACCTGCTCACGTTCATCATCGCGTTCGAGGGCAGGGGCCTGTATCGCGTCGAGATCTTCTGGGCTTTCGTGCTCGCCTGGCTCGGCGGCATGGCGTGGCTGCTCGCCGACGCGAGGTTCGCGTTCGACCTGTGGATCCAGCTCGGCATGTATCTCCCGGGCCTGTTCGTGGCGTGCCTGTTCTGCCACGGCGAGCTGTACCGCTCGCGACCCGCGCCGCGCCACCTCACCGCGTTCTACCTGACCGTGTCCGCGGGCGGCGCGCTCGGCGGTCTGCTGGTCGCGGTGGTCGCGCCGCTCGCCTTCAACGCCTACTACGAGCTCGGCCTCGCGCTGGTGGCGGTGGCGCTGCTCGCCGCGGTGCGCTTCGCCCCGGTGAACCGCGTGGCGCGCTGGGCGAGCCTCGCGGTGCTGCTCGCGGTGACGGGCTGCGCGACCTACGACGGCTTCCGCTTCCAGAAGAACGTGCGCGTCTCGGAGCGCAGCTTCTACGGCGTGATCCGCGTCAAGGAGTACGGCGAGCCGGGCGGCGCCTACCATGTCCGGCGCCTCCTGCACGGGGTCATCATGCATGGCGAGCAGAACATGGAGGCCGAGGCGCGGCGCCTGCCGACGACCTACTACCAGACGAGCTCCGGGATCGGCGCGGCGATCGAGGCGAGGCAGGCGCGCGGCGCGGTCCGGGTGGGCGTGATCGGGCTGGGGGCGGGCACGCTCGCCGCGTACGGCCGCGCGGGCGACCGCTACCGCTTTTACGACATCAACCCGCAGGTGGTGGCGGTGGCGCGCTCGGAGTTCACGTTCCTCGCCGACAGCCCGGCGCGCATCGAGGTGGCGCTCGGCGATGCGCGCCTCTCCCTGGAGCGCGAGCCGGCGCAGGGGTTCGACGTGCTCGCGGTCGACGCGTTCTCGAGCGACTCGATCCCGGTGCACCTGATCACGCGCGAGGCGCTCGGCGTGTACCTGCGCCACGTCAAGCCCGACGGCATCGTCGCGTTCCACGTCTCCAACCGCTTCCTCGACCTCGTCCCGGTGGTCGCGCGCCTGGCAACGGAGCACGGCGCGCACGCGCGGCTCGTCTCGGACCAGGGCAAGGACGGCGAGGAGGACCACACCACCAGCGACTGGGTGCTGATCTCGCGCGACGCGGCGGCGCTGCGCGCCAGGGAGATCGAGGAACGCTCTCCGGAGCCGCCCGAGGACCGGCCCGGCTTACGCACCTGGACCGACGACTACTCGAACCTCGTGCAGATCCTGAAATAGGAATTCGGGGACGGAGCCCGATCTCCTTGTTGCGTTGCAGAGATCGGGCTCCGTCCCCGAATTCTAGACTACCGCTCCTTCGTGCTCGTCGCGGCGGTCTTTCTTCGGCGGGCGCACGAACTGGGCGCGGTCGACGCCCAGCCACATGACCAGCGGGCTCGCCACCAGCACCGAGGAGTAGATGCCGAAGAGAATGCCGATGGTGAGCGCGAGCGCGAAGTAGTGCAGCGCCGGGCCGCCGAAGATGAGCATCGTGGTCACCATCGCCTGGGTGCAGCCGTGGGTGATGATGGTGCGCGAGATGACGCCGGTGATCGCGCTGTCGATCACCTCGGGCACGCTCGCCTTCCTCATCTTGCGGAAGTTCTCGCGCACGCGGTCGAACACCACCACCGACTCGTTCACCGAGTAGCCGAGCACCGCCAGCACCGCGGCGAGCACCGGCAGCGAGAACTCCCACTGGAAGAAGGCGAAGCAGCCGAGGATGATCACCACGTCGTGCAGGTTGGCGATGATCGCCGAGAGGCCGAAGCGCCACTCGAAGCGCAGCCACAGGTAGAGCACGATGCCGACCGCGGTGACCGCGAGCGCGAGCGCGCCGTACTCGGCGAGCTCCTCGCCGACCTGCGGTCCCACGAACTCCACGCGCCGCACCTCGGCGCTCGCGTCCTGGCCCTTGAGCAGCCCGGTGACCTGCTGCGACAGCTCCGAGGTGGTGCGGCCCTTCTCCACCGGCATGCGGATCAGCACGTCGCGCGAGGAGCCGAAGTTCTGCACCTCGACCTTGAGGCCCGACTTCTC
>JBFLYF010000141.1:0-8199 GCA_040756795.1 Pseudomonadota bacterium | reverse complement strand
GCGCAAGTTCCATCAGGGCCGGAAGCTGCGATGCACGAGCTTCACAGGCCGGATATACGGTTGCAGAGCACGTCTACTCGCCAACCCCCGAAAACCTCTTGCGCAATCAGGGGGCGTCCATATATGGATCCCCGCGTTCGCGGGGATGGCGGTCCTTTAGGCTTTGCCCGACTGCGGGATGAATTTCAGCGCGGCGCCGTTGTTGCACCAGCGCTTGCCGGTCGGCGGCGGGCCGTCGTCGAAGACGTGGCCGTGGTGGCCGCCGCAGCGCGCGCAGTGGTACTCGGTGCGCGGGTAGAGGATCTTGAAGTCGGTCTTGGTGCCGAAGGCGCCCGGGATGGTGGTGAAGAACGACGGCCAGCCGGTGCCGCTCTCGTACTTCATCGCCGAGGTGAACACGGGCAGGCCGCAGCCGGCGCAGACGAACACGCCGGGGCGCTTCTCGTTGTTGAGCGGGCTGGTGCCGGGGCGCTCGGTGTCCTCCTCGCGCAGCACGCGGTAGGCGAGCGGCTCGAGGCGCTTGCGCCATTCCTCCCTGGAGAGCTCGAGCTTCGCCGTCGGCGCGGGCACATCGGTGCCGGCGGCGAGCAGGGTCTTCCAGTTCTTCTGCAGCTCCTGGACTTCTTGCATGGTTCTCGGCGGCGCGGCGTGGGTGCGCCCGGCGAGCGCCCCGAGGGATCCCAGGGCCAGAAACTGCAGCAGGGTACGCCGCTTCATGCCTTCCTCCTTGCGGTGAATTATCGCCGATTGGTCGGAGGAAGGCATGCGGCCTTACGCCGGCTCTAGAAGCCGACGCGGATGCCGAGCTCGACGTCGCGGCCGAGCGGCACCCGCCCGTAGATCACGGGCCGCGGCTCGTAGTAGTAATAGCGCGGCGGCGGGACCACGACCACGGGCCGGGGCGGCACGTAGGCATAGGCCGGGGCGCGGTAGACCACGACCGGGGCGCGGTGGACGTAGTGCGGCCGGTAGTGCTTCGCGCGCCAGCCGTGCGCGCTCGCCCAGTGCGGCGGGTCGGCGAACGCGGGCGCGGCGAGCACGAGCCCCGTGCCCAGGGCGGCGGCGATGGCGATTCTCTTCGCGAACATGTGGACCTCCTTTCGTTCGGACAGGCCCATTTGACGCGCACAAGGGCCGCCCGTCAGTTAACCTTATGCAAAGTCTGTAACCAACTGTGTCAGGAGGGGGTCCATTCATGAAAAAGCTCGCATTCCTCGCGGCGCTCGCTGTCGCCGGCGCCCTACACGCGCAGGAGTATCCGGTGAAGCCCATCACGATGATTGCGCCGTTCCCGCCGGGCGGCGTGGCGGACATCGTGGGCCGGCCGCTCGCCGCCAGCATGGAAAAGACGCTCAAGCAGCCGGTGATCGTGCTCAACCGCTCAGGGGCGGGCGGTGCGGTGGGCACGACCTTCGTGGCGAAGTCGGCGCCCGACGGCTACACCATCCTCATGTCGCTGTCGTCGATCTCGGTGTTCCCGATCTCCGACCCGATGAACGGCAAGCCGGTGCCTTACCAGCTTTCCGACTTCGCGCCGATCGCGCTCGTCACCGCCGATCCTACGGTGCTGGTGGTTTCGGCCGACAGCCCCTACAAGAGCATCCACGACTTCATCGCTTCGGCGAAGGCCTATCCGAGCAAGATCAACTACTCGTCGGCCGGCATGTACAGCACGCTGCACGTGGCAATGGAGATGTTCGCCGGCGCGGCGGGCATCAAGCTGTTTCACATTCCCTACCAGGGCGGCGGGCCGGCGGTCGCGGCGCTGCTCGGCGGGCAGGTGCACGCGCTCGCCTCGGGACCCGCGGCGGCGATCGGCCAGATCAAGGCGGGCAAGATGCGCGCGCTCGCCGGCTGGGGCGACAAGCGCCTGCCGCTGATGCCCGAGCTGCCGACCTTCAAGGAGCTGGGCTTCAAGGACGTCGAGTTCTACATCTGGTCGGGCGTGTTCGTTCCGGCCGCGACGCCGGCCGCGGTGCAGGCGAAGCTGCGCGACGCGGTGCGCGCCGCGGTCGCCGACGCGCAGTTCAAGGGCGCGATGCAGAAGGTGGCGACGCCGATCCAGTACCTCGATGCGCCGCAGTTCCGCGAGTTCCTCGCCAAGGACGCGGCGCGCCTCAAGGTCGCGGTGGAAAAGATCGGTCCCGCGAAGTAGCTATTTCTTCTTGCGCCCGCGCGGCCCGGCCTTCTTCGGCCGGCGGTACTGCAGCAGGTTGCCGACCCGGCTCTCGAACGGGTCGCGGCGCACGAGCGCGCGCGCCTGCGCGGGCGTCAGCAGCCGGTAGTGCCGCGTCGCCTCGAGCGTGTCGATCAGGTCCCAGGCGCCGTCCTCGTCGGTGACCCACTGCGCCGGCTTCATGCGCCGCAGGTCGTAGGGGCGCGAGTAGGTGCGCAGCGTCTTCGCGTCGCGCTTGTTGTAGTACTCGTGGAAATACGACATGGCGAGCTCGCGCAAGGAGCGGTAGATCGGGTCGCGCCAGCGCAGCCCGATGCCGTTGGTCTTGGAGATCGCGCCCCAGCGGCCGCGGCGGCGGAACAGCGCCACGACGTGGTCGTAGTCGTGCACCGCCTGCAGGTCGAGCAGCAGCGGCGGCTCGCCGTGGATCCAGAGCGCGCACGCGGCCAGCATCGCGCCCTCGATGCAGTGCGCGCGGCGGCGCCTGAGCACGGTGCGCACCGAGTTGCAGGTGTCGCCGCCCGGCTCGAAGTTCTGCTTCAGGCGGTAGAGGAAGCGCTGGATCTTCTCGGGCGTGTCGAGGCGCGCGAGCAGCGCGAATTCGGCGCGCGTCAGCCCGAGCACCTCGCGGGAGGCTCTTTTCAGCTTCATCGGTTCGCGCGCCGAGTGTAGCTAAAATCGCCGCATGGATCATTGGGCGCGCGTCGAGGCCGCGATCGCCGGGCGGCCCGGCGCCGGCGTGCCGGTGGCGCTGTGGCGCCACTTCCCGCACGACGACCAGGACCCGGGAAAGCTCGCGGCGCGCACGCTCGAGTGGCAGCGCGCCTGGGACTTCGACCTGGTGAAGTTCATGCCCTCGGGCACCTACGGCGTCGAGGACTGGGGCGCGCAGACCGTCTACGACGGCGCGCCGAACGGCGCGCGCAGCGTGGTGCGGGCGGGGCTCGAGCGCGCCGAGGAATGGCCGCGTCTCGCGCGGCTCGACCCGGCGCGGGGCGTGCTCGGCGCGCAGAACCAGGCGCTCGCGCTCGCGGCGAAGGAGCTGCGCGGCTCGGTGCCGATCCTGCAGACCGTGTTCAGCCCGCTCACCACGGCGCGCAAGCTCGCGGGCGAGGCGCTCTTCGCCTTCCTGAGGGAGAACCCGGCCGAGCTCGAAAAAGGCCTGCGCATCATCACCGACGTCACGACCGATTTCTCGCTCCAGGCGATCCGGGCCGGCGCGCACGGGCTGTTCTTCGCCACGCAGCTCGCGACGACCGACGCGCTGCGCCTCGGGGAATACCGGAGATTCGGCATTCCCTACGACCTGGAGATCTTTTTCGAGTTGAGAACGAAAAGCAGGATCAACATGCTCCATCTGCATGGCGAAAACGTCATGTTCGACCTCCTTTCCGGCTATCCTGTTGATATGATCAACTGGCACGACCGGCTCACGGCACCGACGTTGCAGGATGCCTTGCGCAAGTTCGGGGGCGCGGTGGTGGGCGGTGTCGAAGAGCGCGAAATGCTGGTCGCGGGACCCCAGAGCGCGATCCGCGCCCAGGTGAGGGACGCGATCGCGCAGAGCGGCGGAACGCGGCTGATCGTGGGGCCGGGCTGCGTCGCGGCGATCGCGGCGCCGGAGGCGAATATCAGGGCAGTCGTGGAGGAAGCGAGGAAAGCGTGATGAAAAGACTGCTGTTGACGTTATTTCTGGCCTTCTTTTCGACGGCCGGATTCTCCCAGAGTTGGCCTGCCAAACCAGTCCGGTTCATCGTCCCGGCGGGCCAGGGCGGCACGATCGACCCGCTGTCGCGCTTCTTCGCCGACGCCTACGGCAAGGCGTTCGGCCAGACCTTCGTGATCGAGAACCGGCCTGGAGCGCAGGGCAACACGGGCCTCGCGGCGATCGCCAAGGCCGAGCCCGACGGCTACACGCTCGGCATGGCCGCATCGAGCATGATCGCGATCAACCCACACCTCTACCCGGCGATGCCCTACGACCCGCGCAAGGAGCTCGCCGGCATCGTGCTGGTGGGCGACGTGCCCAACATCCTGGTCGTGCACCCGGACGTGCCGGTGAAGACGCTCGCCGAGTTCACCGCCTACGCGAAAGCCAATCCGGGCAAGCTCAACTTTGGCTCCACGGGCAACGGCAGCTCGATGCACCTCGCGGGCGAGCTGTACAAGACGCTCACCGGAACGCAGATGACGCACATCCCGTACAAGGTTCCCGCCGACGCCACCAACGACCTCATCTCGGGCCGCACGCAGCTCATGTTCCAGCTGATGACCGGCATCCAGGGCCAGGTGAAGGCGGGGCGCGTGCGCCCGGTCGCGGTGCTCTCGGAGAAGCGCTGGCCGGGGCTGCCGGAGGTGCCGACGACGGTGGAGCAGGGCATGCCGCGCCTCAAGTCCTCGGTCTGGTTCGCGATGGTCGGGCCGCAGGGCTTCCCGCAGGCGCTCGCCGAGCGCATCAACGCCGAGACCAACAAGCTGCTCGCCGACGCCGGGTTCCGCGCCCGCGTGCAGGCGCTCGGCGCCGCGCCGATGGGCGGCACGATCGCCGATTACCGCAAGCTCTACGGCGAGGAGTACGCGCGCTGGGCCGAGGTGGTGAAGGTCTCGGGCGCGAAGATCGACTAGATCGGGGACGGAGCCCGATCTAGTCGAAGCGGTAGGCGTCCATCGCGAGCGACCCGGTCTCGATGGTGTCGTAGACGCGCTCGGCGCGATAGCGCTCGGGCGCGGCGCCGAGCGCGAAAAAAAGCGGCAGGAAATGCTCCTCCGTGGGATGCGCGCGCGCGCCGTGCGGGGTGAGCGAGCGGTAGTCGGCGAGCGACTCGAGATCGTGCTGCTCGATCCTCGACTTCACCCAGTCCTGGAACTCGCGTACGTAGCCTGCCGGCGGCCCGTTGCGCCGCTCGCGCAGATTGTGGGTCATGTGGCCCGAGCCGATGAGCAGGATTCCTTCGGCGGCGAGCGGCGCGAGCGCACGCCCGAGCGCGAGGTGGTGCCGCGGGCCGAGCTCGGTCTGCATCGAGACCTGCGCGACCGGGACGTCGGCCTGCGGGTACATGTGCAGCAGCGGCGACCAGGCGCCGTGGTCCAGGCCGCGGCAGCCGTCGATCGCCGCCGTGAAGCCCGCAGCCTTGAGCAGCGCCAGCGCGCGCTCGGCGAGCGCGGGCTCGCCCGGCGCGGGGTACTCGATCTCGTAGAGCGGCTTCGGGAAGCCGTAGAAATCGTGGATCGTCTCGGGCTTCGCGCCGCCGCCGAGCATCGGCAGATGGGTCTCCCAGTGCGCCGAGGCGACGAGCAGCGCCTTCGGGCGCGGCAGCGCGCGCGCCAGCCTCTGCCACGCCGCGCGCACCGCGCCCGGCTCGAGCGCGTGCATGGGCGAGCCGTGCGAGAGGAAGAGCACCGGAAGCGGCGCGGCCACGTCGCTACGGGACCAGGCCCTCGGCCCTGAGCGCCTCCCGGACCTTCGGCCGCTGCGCCACGCGCTTGTGGTACTCCTGCAGCACCGGCCACTTGCCGAGGTCGAACTTCGACGGCCCGGCCCAGCCGAGGATCGTGAACAGGTAGGCGTCGGCGATGCTGAAGCTGTCGCCCATCAGGTACTTCCTGCCTTCGAGCTGCTTTGCCAGCCAGTCGAAGCGCTGGCCGAGCCGGTCGGTCACCGCCTTGCGCCATTCCTCGGTGAGCGAGGGGTTGAAGAAGTTGCCCATTCCCTTGTGCAGCTCGGAGGTGACGAAGTTGAGCCACTCCTGCAGCCGGTAGCGCTCGCTCGTGCCGGCCTTCGGCGCGAGGCCGGCCTCCGGCTTCCGGTCCGCGAGGTACTGCAGGATCACCGGAGCCTCGGTGAGCACGCTGCCGTCCTCGAGCGTCACGGCAGGGACGTAGCCCTTGCCGTTCACCAGCCGGTAATCGCCGCCTTCGTACTGCTTGGCCTTGAGGTCCACCTTCTTCAGCTCCACCGGGATGCCCGCCTCGCGCATCACGATGTGGGGCGCGAGCGAGCAGGCGCCGGGGGAATAGTAGAGGTTCATGCCGCGGCTCCCAGGATCTTGCGTTGGCCGAAAAGGCTCGAGACGGCGAACTTACCATCGCCGAGCAGGGACTGGACGAGCGCGGCCGCGGCGAGAAACGCGGGGTATTCCCAGCCGCCGTTCGGCGCCGTGAACAGCCAGCCGTTGCCGGCGTGCGCCCAGGTGGCGCCGAGCAGCACCGGGATCAGCGCCGCCGCGACCCAGCGCGAGCCGGCGCCGGCGAGGATCAGCGCGCCGCCGGCGAGCTCGGCGAAGAACGTGAGGTAGGCGAGCGGCGCCGGCAGCCCGAGCGAGACGAAGAATTTCGCCGTCCCGGGCAGGGTGAAGACGGCGTACTTGAGCAGCGCGTGGGCGATGAACATCACGCCGAGCGCGAGCCGCAGCACGAGCGCGGCGTAGGGGGCGGTTCGGGAATCGATCATGGTCTGGCTCCTTTCGGGTTGAACGACGCCGCTCATTCTGTACGTTGCAAAACTGGGGATAAAGATCAAAATATGCAAAAGATTGAGCCGAGAATAGGGATAATAGGATGGACCGCCTCCAGGCCATGAGCGTGTTCGCCAAGGTCGTCGAGCAGGGCAGCTTCGCGCGCGCCGCCGCGCGGCTCGGCATCTCGACCTCGGCCTGCTCGCGGCGCGTCGCCGAGCTGGAGGCGCACCTCGACGCGCGGCTGCTCAACCGCACCACCCGCCGGCTGTCGCTCACCGAGAGCGGCCAGGCGTTCTACGAGCGCTGCGTGCAGCTGCTCGCCGACCTGGAGGAGGCCGAGCTCGCCGCGGCG
Organism: Pseudomonadota bacterium; assembly: GCA_040756795.1. Taxonomy (GTDB): domain Bacteria; phylum Pseudomonadota; class Gammaproteobacteria; order Burkholderiales; family SG8-39; genus RBG-16-66-20. The sequence goes on along the minus strand of JBFLYF010000141.1, from coordinate 1,214 downwards.
GCGAGCGGCGCGCGCCCGCGCGGCACGATCCGCCTCACCACTTCGGTCACCTTCGGGGTAAGGCACGTCTCGCCGGCGATCGGCGAATTTCTCGCGAAGGTCCCCGAAGTCAGTTTCGACGTTTCGCTCTCGGACCGCATCGTCGACCTGGTCGAGGAGGGCTACGACCTCGCGATCCGCATCGGCGCGGCGGGGGGCGAGACGGTGGTGGCGCGCAAGCTCGGCGAGGTGCGCATGATCGCCTGCGCCTCGCCCGCGTACCTGCGCAGGCACGGCGCGCCGAAGACGCCGGAGGATCTCGCGCGCCACCGCTGCCTCACCTACGAATACCTGCAGGCGCGCAGGCTGTGGACGTTCCGCGACCGCGACGGCCGCGAGCGCGCGGTGCGCGTCTCGGGCCCGCTGCACTCGAACAACGGCGAGCTGCTCGCGGCGGCCGCGGTGCAGGGCGTCGGCATCGCTTTCGAGCCCGATTTCATCCTCGCGCCCGACCTCGGGGCGGGGCGCCTGGTGCCGGTGCTGCAGGCCTTCGCCGCGCCGGCCGCGCCGATCTACGCCGTCTACCAGAGCCGGCGCTACCTTTCGGCGAAGGTGCGCGCGTTCGTCGATTTCCTCGCCGGGCGCTTCTCCGGACGGGGCGGCTGGAGCTAGAAGCGGCGCAAGACCCGCCCCGGCCGCGCGCCGGTCGGCTTGCCGTCACGCCAGACGAGCGCGCCGTTGACGATCACCGCCTCGATGCCTTTGGCCGGCTGGATCGGCCGGGCGAAGGTCGCGGACTCGTCCACGGCGCCCGCGTCGAACAGGCAAAGGTCCGCGTACGCGCCTTCCTTCAGCACGCCGCGGTCGGCGAGGCCGAAAGTCTTCGCCGGCAGCCCGGTCATCTTGTAGACCGCGGTCTCGAGCGGAAACAGGCCCAGCCCGCGCGCATAGTGGCCGAGCACGCGCGGGAAAGTGCCCCACAGGCGCGGGTGCGGCGCGGCGTCGTGCGGCAGGCCGTCGGAGCCGACCATCGTGTGCTCGAAGCCGAGCACGCGCCGCACATCGGCCTCGTCCATCATGAAGTAGATCGCGCCCGCGGGCAGGAGCTTCTGCGCTGTTGCCTCTTCTGAAAGACCGAATTTCCGCGCAACTTCCGTCAACTCCATTCCGGCGACTTCGGGATGAGGCTTCGACCAGGTGACCAGCACCCTGGTCGAGCTCGCGGCCCGGTCGGC
>JBFLYF010000140.1:0-8260 GCA_040756795.1 Pseudomonadota bacterium | reverse complement strand
ATCGTTCCTCAGCGGGTCGAAGCGGGGGGGTAGCGAATGGCGACGGCGGCAGCGGCGGCAAGACCAGCGGCGGCGAAGGAATTCACCTTCTCCTGGGAAGGCAAGGACAAGGCCGGCAAGACGGTGCGCGGCGAGATGCGCGCCGCCGGCGAGAACATGGTGAATGCGTCGCTGCGCCGCCAGGGCATCACCGTCTCCAAGATCAAGAAGCAGGCGATGAAGCGCGGCGGCTCCGTGACGGAGAAGGACGTCGCGCTCTTCACGCGGCAGATGGCGACGATGATGAAGGCGGGCGTGCCGCTCTTGCAGGCCTTCGACATCGTCGGCAAGGGCGCGACCAACCCCGCGGTGGCGCGGCTGCTGAACGACATCAAGCTCGAGGTGGAGACCGGCTCGTCGCTCGCGCAGGCGTTCCGCAAGTACCCGCTGCATTTCGACGCCCTGTACTGCAACCTGGTGGCCGCCGGCGAGGCGGCCGGGATCCTGGAGAGCCTGCTCGATCGCCTCGCGATGTACAAGGAAAAGACGCTCGCCATCAAGTCGAAGATCAAGTCGGCCCTGTTCTACCCGGTGTCGATCATCGTGGTGGCGATCGTCATCACCGCGGTGATCATGATCTTCGTCATCCCGGCCTTCAAGAGCGTGTTCTCGAGCTTCGGCGCCGACCTGCCCACGCCCACGCTGGTCGTGATGGCGATCTCGGATTGGACGGTGGCCAACTGGTACATCCTGTTCCCGGCGATGGGCGGCGCGGTGTACGGGTTCATGGAGGCCTGGAAGCGCTCGCTCGCGGTGCAGATCTTCATGGACAAGATCAGCCTGAAGGCGCCGATCTTCGGCTCGCTGCTGCGCAAGGCCGCGGTGGCGCGCTGGACGCGCACGCTCTCGACCATGTTCTCGGCCGGGGTGCCGCTGGTCGAAGCGCTCGACTCCGTGGGCGGCGCCTCGGGCAACTACGTCTACATGGCGGCGACCCAGGGGATCAAGCAGGAGGTCGCGACCGGCACCTCGCTCACCGTGGCGATGCAGAACTCGGGCGTATTCCCGCCGATGGTGATCCAGATGTGCCTGATCGGCGAGGAGACGGGCGCGCTCGACGCCATGCTCGGCAAGGTCGCGGACTTCTACGAGGCCGAGGTCGACGACGCGGTCGAGGCGCTCTCCTCGCTCATGGAGCCCCTCATCATGGTGGTGCTCGGCACGCTGATCGGCGGCATGGTGGTCGCGATGTACCTGCCGATCTTCAAGCTCGGCGGCGCGGTCTAGCCGGGGTCGCGCAGAGCGCCCGATGCAGGAGCTGGGCTGGCTCACCCAGCCCGCGGCGTTTCCCTGGGCGGCGCTCGCCGTGGGGCTGTGCGTCGGCTCGTTCCTGAACGTCGTCATCCACCGTCTTCCCGTGATGATGGAGCGCGCCTGGCGCGCAGACTGCGCTGAGCTGTCGGGCACCGAGCCCCCGAAAGAGGGCCGCTATAACCTGTTCGTCCCGCGCTCGCGCTGCCCGAGCTGCGGCGCCGCGATCAAGGCCATCCAGAACGTTCCTGTTCTAAGCTGGATTTTTCTCGGAGGAAGATGCGCCAGCTGCCGCGCGCCGATCAGCCTCAAGTACCCGGTGGTGGAGCTGCTCGCCGGGATCGGCGCCGCCGGGTCGGCGTGGCACTTCGGCTTCGGCATCGCGGCGCTCGGCGCGATGCTGTTCATCTGGAGCACCATCGCGCTCGCCTTCATCGACCAGGCGACCGGCTACCTGCCCGACGACATCACGCTGCCGCTCGTCTGGGCGGGGCTGCTGCTGAACGCCTTCGGCACCTTCGCGCCGCTCGCCGATGCCGTGATCGGCGCCGCGGCGGGGTACCTGGCGCTGTGGCTCGTGTACTGGGGCTACAAGCTCGCGACCGGCAAGGAGGGCATGGGCTACGGCGACTTCAAGATGAACGCCGCGGTCGGCGCTTTCCTCGGCTGGAAGCTGCTGCCGCTCGTGATCCTGCTCTCCTCGGTCGTCGGCCTCGCCTTCGGCATCGCGCAGATGCTCGCGGCGCGCGGCGGCTGGGACCGCGGCTTCCGCTTCCACTTCGGGCCCTACATCGCCATCGCGGGCGTGGCCGCCCTGTTCTGGAGCCGCCCGATCATGGATCTCGTTCCCGCGCTGCGCATGCCCGGATGAAGCTGGTGGTCGGGCTGACCGGCGGCATCGGCAGCGGCAAGAGCGCGGCGGCGAGGGAGTTCGCGCGCCTCGGCGCCACCGTCATCGACACCGACGCCATCGCGCACGAGCTCACCGGCCCGGGCGGCGCGGCGCTCGGCGAGGTGAAGCGCCTCTTCGGCGCCGAATTCCTGGATGCGAGCGGCGCCATGGACCGCAGCCGCATGCGCGAGCTGGTGTTTTCCGACCCGGCGCAGAAAAAGCGGCTGGAGGCGCTGCTGCACCCGCTGATCCGCGCCGAAACCGAGCGGCGCACCGCGGCCGCCGATGGCCCGTACGTTGTGCAGGTGGTGCCGCTGCTGCTCGAGTCGGGCGAGTACCGGCGCCGTGTTGCGCGCGTGCTCGTGGTGGACTGCCCCGAAGCGCTCCAGGTGTCTCGCGTGCGGCAGCGCAGCGCAATGACCGAGGCAGAGGTCCGCCGCATCATAGCTTCGCAGATCGAGAGACAAACAAGGCTCGCCGCCGCCGACGACGTGATCGACAATTCGGGCACGATTGCGGCGCTGCAACAACAGGTTCGCCAACTCCACGAACGCTACCTGCGGCTCGCCCTAGGCTAGAAGTCAATTTGTGTTGACCGCCTAAATCACTCAGAATTCGGGCATTTTCGCCCTTCGGCGAGGCGCGGCTGGTCGTGATCACGTATGAGTACCCGCTCAACGAGCGCATCCGGACGCTCCTGCGCCTGGAGGACCTGTTCGAGCGCTCGCGCCATTTCATCGCGCGTACCGACCCGCTCGACCACCATGTCGCCCTGCTGACGCTGTTCGAGATCCTGGAGGTCGCGGGGCGCGCCGACCTCAAGTCCGACCTGCTGCAGGAGCTCGAGCGCCAGAAGCAGGTGCTGCTGTCGTTCCGCAACAACCCCGAGATCTCGGAGGAGGCGCTCGCCGGGGTGTTGCGCGACATTGAGCAGGCGGCGGCGGCGCTGTTTTCCATGACCGGCAGGATCGGGCAGTACCTGCGCGAGAACGAGTGGCTGATGTCGATCAAGCAGCGCACCGGCATCCCGGGGGGCGCCTGCGAGTTCGACCTGCCCTCCTACCACTATTGGCTGCATCGTCCCGCCGAGGAGCGCATCGGCCAGCTCGCGGCCTGGACGAGCCCCCTTTACCCCTTGCGCGACGGCACCGCGATCATCCTGCGCATCCTGCGCGAGTCGGGCAAGGCGCAGATGCTGTCGGCGCCGCTCGGCACCTTCCAGCAGATGCTCGGCGGCAAGACCGCGCAGATGCTGCGCGTGCGGCTGGAGCCGAGCCTGCCCTGCGTGCCCGAGATCAGCGCCAACAAGTACGTGCTCAATATCCGCTTCCTCGCCCAAAACGGGGAAGAAGCGCGTGCCAAGACTGCCGACTGGGACGTCGGCTTCGAGCTGACGTTCTGCAACCTCTGAGGCAGCTTTGACTGCCGCTCCTTCCAGGACCGTGCCGTGCCCGCGCTGCGGCACGCTCGCGCCATACGCGCCCGAGAACCCCTGGCGCCCGTTCTGCAGCGAGCGCTGCAAGCTCATCGACCTGGGCAGCTGGGCCTCGGAGAGCTATCGCGTCGCGGGGCCTGCCGAAGGCGAGCTCGCAGACGACGAGCCGACGCCATGAGCGGCAAGGACGTCGATCCTCTGCTGCAGCAGATGGACGAGCAGCTCGCCGGCTGGAACGAGCCGGCCGAGCGGCTGCGCCTCGCGCTGCAAAAGGACGAGCTCGCGCTGTACTGCCAGCCGATCGCCGCGCTCTCCGGCGCGGTGCGCTTCCCGCTCGCCGAAGTGCTGGTCCGCCTGCACGAGGAGGAGAAAGCGCTCCTGCCGCCGGGCGAGTTCCTGCCCGTGTTCGAGCACTACCGCCTGATGCCCGACCTGGACCGCTGGGTGGTGCGCAAGGTGGTGCAGCACCTCGCGCGCGGCACCCGCATTCCGCGTTTCTCGCTCAACGTCTCGAGCCAGACGCTCGAGGACACCGCATTTCCCAAAGCGGTCGCGATGGAGCTGGTCTCGGCGGGGGTGCCCGGGACCGCGCTGCTGTTCGAGGTTGCGGAGTCGGACACCCTGGCGCGGCTGGAAGCGGTGGCGCGCTTCGCCACCGCGCTGCGCGCCGTGGGCTGCGGCATCGTGGTGGGGGGATTCGGGCGCCGCTCCGCCACCTTCATGCCGCTCAAGACGCTGCGCGCCGACCTGGTCAAGGTCGACGGCGTGATCGTGCGCAAGCTCCTCGCCAACCCCGCGGTCGAGGCGAAGCTCCGGGCGATCCTGCGCGTCGGCGAGGTGATGGGATTCCAGGTCGTCGCCGAGATGGTCGAGGACCAGGACATCCTGACGCGCCTGAAGGCGCTCGGCGTCGCCTACGCCCAGGGGTTCGGCATCCGCCAGCCGCACCCGATCGAGCTGATCGCCCGCTAGGCCCAGCTGCCCGAGATCATGGCGAGCCCGTGCGCGCCGGCGCGCCTCGCCTCATCCATGTCCTGCCGCCGCAGGCCGCCGATCGCGTAGACGGGAATCGAGGCGCCCTCGGCGATGCGCCGGAAGCCGTCCCAGCCGAGCGGCGGCGCCGCGGGGTGCGAGCGCGTCGCCTTGACCGGGCCGAGCACGACGAAATCGAGGCCGATCGCCATCGCGTGGCCGAGTTCCTGCCCCGTATGGCAGGACGCCGCGGCGAGCCCCGCCTTCGGGCGCTCGCGCAGGTTCATCAGCTGCGCGGCGGTGAAGTGCACGCCGTCGACCGCCGGGCCGCCGTTGACGAGGACCTTCGCGCCGTACTGCCTCGCCATGCTGCTCACCACGTAGATCAGCCGCGAGCGTTCCCAGTTGTCCTTGTCGCGCACCTGGACCAGGCGCAGGCCGTTCTTCATCCGCGCCTCGACGCGGGCAAGCTGCTCCGCGCTGCCCAGGGCCTGCGCGTCGGTGATCGCGTACTCCAGCGGCAGCGCGAGCGAGGCGAGCACGGGTGCGTTGGCCGGCAGCATCGGCTCGGCCATCGGCGCCCCCAGCCGCTGCCACGCCAGCGCCTGGCCTTCCCTCGATCTGGGCTCGCCCGACCATGCGACGACGCGAAAGAAGTGCAGCATCACGGTCGCGTGCTCGTAGACGTGCACGCGCGTGATCCAGGGATAGGCGGTGCCGGCCTCGATGCCGAGCTCCTCGTGCAGCTCGCGTGCGAGCGCGTCGCTCGCGCTCTCGCCCGCATGCACTTTTCCGCCCGGGAATTCCCACCAGCCGGCGTAGACCTTGCCCGCGGGGCGCTGCGCGAGGAGGAATGCCCCGTCGGGCCGCTCGATGACCGCGGCGGCGACCTCGACCACCGCTATTTCTTCTTCACGTGCCTGCCGGCCCAGTCCCTCGCGAACTGATAGGCGACACGGCCGCTGCGCGAGCCCCTTTGCAGAGACCACTGCAGGGCCTCTTCGTTTGCCTCGGGAGTCTTGCGCGAAACCCCGAAAACCTCGAGCCAATGCCGTACGATCTTCAGGTACTCGTCCTGGTCGAAGGGATAGAACGACACCCACAGGCCGAAGCGCTCCGAGAGCGAGATCTTCTCCTCGACCGTCTCGCCCGGATGGATCTCGTCGCCGACATACTTGGTCTCGAGGTTCTCGGCCATGTACTCGGGCATGAGGTGGCGCCGGTTGGAGGTGGCGTAGATCAGCAGGTTTTCCGAGGTGGTCGAGATCGAGCCGTCCAGCGCCACCTTGAGCGCGATGTAGCCCTCCTCGGCGCCGTGAAAGGAGAGATCGTCGCAGAACAGCAGGAAGCGCTCGGGCCGCGGCGCGACGCAGTCGACGATGAACGGCAGGTCGGCGAGGTCGCTCTTCTCCACCTCGATCAGGCGCAGGCCCTTGCCCTGGTACTTGTTCAGCAGCCCCTTGACGATCGAGCTCTTGCCGGTGCCGCGTGCGCCGGTGAGCAGCACGTTGTTCGCCGGCCGGCCTTCGAGAAACTGGCGCGTGTTCTGCTCGACCTTGGCGATCTGCGCGTCGATGCCTTGCAGGTCGGAAAGGCGCATGCGGTGCACGTGCCGCACCGGCTGCAGCCAGCCCTGGCCGCGCGCGCCTCTGCGCCAGCGGTAGGCGATGCTCGCGCTCCAGTCGATCGGCGGCGGGGGCGGCGGCAGCAGCTCCTCCAGCCGCGCGAGGATCTTCTCAATCTCCCGGCTCATGTGCGGTATTCGGCGTTGATTTTCACGTAGTCGAACGACAGGTCGCAAGTCCACACCGTCGCCGCCGCCCTGCCGCGATTCAACACGACGCGGACGGTGAATTCTGGCTTCTTCATTACTTCTATTGCTTCGTTTTCAACATACGAAGGATTTCTAGATCCCGAACGAACGACAAGGACCTTATCCAGGAACAAGTCCACTTTCGAAACATCCAGAGTAACCCCCGCGTTGCCGATCGCGGCGAGGATGCGGCCGAGGTTGGGGTCGGAGGCGAAGAACGCCGTCTTGACGAGCGGCGAGTGCGCGATCGCGTAGGCGACCTTGCGGCACTCCCCGGCGCTGCGCCCGCGCTCGACGCGCACGGTGACGAACTTGGTCGCGCCCTCGCCGTCGCGCGCCAGGGCCTGGGCGAGGAGCGAGGAGACACCAAGTATGGCTTCCTGAATTTTCTCCAAGTCTTCTTGTCTCCTGATCTCAGGGCCTGAACCGGTAGAAATCAGGATGAAGGAGTCGTTGGTCGAGGTGTCACCGTCGACCGTCACGCAGTTGAAGGTCTGCCCGGCAATTCCTTTCACCATTCTGTTCAGCCTCGCCTTCGCGATCTTCGCGTCGGTGGCGACGAAGGCGAGCATGGTCGCCATGCCCGGCCGGATCATTCCCGAGCCCTTTGCGATTCCGGTGACGACCGCCTCGCCGCCCGAGAGCCTGGCCTTGCGCGACACCGCCTTGGGCACGGTGTCCGTCGTCATGATCGCCTCGGCGGCGTCGCGCCAGCTGGCGTCCTGCAGGCTGGAGATCCCCGCGGCCAGCTTCTCCACCGGCAGCTGCTCCATGATCACCCCGGTCGAGAACGGAAGGATCTGCTCGGGCTTGCAGCCCAAGGTCCTGGAGAGCGAAGCACAGACCGACAGCGCCCGATCGATTCCCTCTTTGCCCGTTCCCGCGTTCGCATTGCCGGTATTCACGATCAACGCCCTCACCGGGTTCCTGAGGTGCCGCTTCGCGAGGATGACCGGCGCGGCGCAGAAGCGGTTCTGCGTGAACACGCCCGCCACCGCGGCGCCGGGCGCAAGCCGCATGACCAGCAGGTCCTTGCGATCCGGCTTGCGCACCCCCGCCTTCGCCACGCCCAGCTCGATGCCGGGCACCGGATGCAGCTGCCCGGGGTCCGGCGGCGGGAGATTGACTGCCATCAGGCCAGCTTGCCGTGGCAGTGCTTGTACTTCTTGCCCGAGCCGCAGGGGCAGGGGTCGTTGCGCCCGATCTTCTGCGAATGGCGCACGACCGGCTGCTGCTTCGGCTTTTCCGGGGGCGGCGCAGGCTCCTCGCCCAGACCGGACTGGTCGGCGTGCTGCAGCTGAACGTTCTGTACATGGCTCTGATCGTCCGGCTCCAGGGATGCTTCCTTGATCTGCAGCCACGTGAGGTGCCGGATCACCTCGAGCTTGACGGCCTCGAGCATGGCGCCGAACAGCTCGAAAGCCTCGCGCTTGTACTCCTGCTTCGGGTTCTTCTGCGCGTAGCCGCGCAGGTGGATGCCCTGGCGCAGGTGATCGAGCGAGGCGAGATGCTCGCGGTAATGGGCGTCGAGGACCTGCAGCATCGCGTAGCGCTCGTACTGGCGGAACGAGGCGCGCGCGCTCTCCGGGACCTTCGCGTCGTAGGCTTCCTGCGCCTTGGCGATGATGCGCTCGAGGAGCGTCTCGTCATGCAGCTCGGGCTCCTTCTCCAGCCAGTGCTTGAGCGGCAGTTCGAGGCCGAGCTCGGCCCTGAGCGCGTTCGCGAGGCCCGCGATGTCCCACTGCTCCTCGACGCTCTCCTCGGGCACGAACTGGCGGAACAGGTCGGTCACCACGCCCGCGCGCAGGTCGGCGATGCGCGCCGAGACGTCCTCCGACTCGAGCAGCTCGTTCCTCAG
>JBFLYF010000014.1:0-20058 GCA_040756795.1 Pseudomonadota bacterium | reverse complement strand
CATCGCGATACATAGGAGACAGAAAATGCCGCAGGAAAAGTGGACCGCCGGGCAAGCGGCGTTCGAGGATCGCATGCCCCCGCTCGCCGTGGACAAGATGAGCGAGGCGCAGCGCATAGCCGCAGCTGAGCTGGCCGCGGGCCCCCGCAAGGGCGTGAACGGACCGTTCATCCCGCTTATCCGCAGTCCCGAGCTCATGGACCGTCTGCAGAAGGTCGGGGAGTACCTGCGTTTCCAGAGCTCGCTCGAGCCGCGCATCAGCGAGCTGGTCATGCTGGTCGTCTCGAGGGAGTGGACCCAGCGGTTCGAGTGGGCGGTCCACGCGCCGCTCGGCCGCAAGGCCGGCCTGCAGGACGAAGTCATCGGGGCGCTCGCCGAGGGAAGGCGCCCCTCCGCCATGCGCGCCGACGAGGAGATCGCCTACGACTTCTGCGAGGAGCTGCTGAGGACCAAAGGCGTCTCGGATACGACGTACCGGCGCGCCGCGGGCGCATTCGGCGAGAACGGCGTCGTCGATATCGTCGGGGTCCTGGGCTACTTCACGACCGTCTCGATGGTCTTGAACGTGGCGCATACGCCGCCCGGGGCCGAAAGCGGCGTCGGCGCGCTGTCGCCCTTTCCGCTCTGAGCGCGCCGTCGAATCCGCGATGTCCGAGTTCGTCCTCCACTGCTTCGCCGAGTCCGGCAACGCGTACAAGGTCGCTTTGCTGATGGAAGTGTCGGGCCTCGATTGGGCGCCGGTGGATGTCGATTTTTTCGGCGGCCAGACCCGCGCGGCGCAGTGGCGGGAAGACGTAAACGAGATGGGGGAGGTGCCGGTCCTCTTTCACAAGGGGCTGCGCCTCACGCAGTCCGGGGTGATCCTGCACTACCTGTCAGACCTGCTCGGGAAGTACGGCGGCCGCGACGACGCCGAAAAGCGGGAGATCTGGCGCTGGATTCTTTTCGACAACCACAAGTTCACCAGCTACTTCGTGACGCATCGCTGGCAGCGGCATTTCGCCAGGCCCAAAGGGCATCCGGAGGTGCTCGCGTTCCTGCGCACGCGGGTTGACGCGGCCCTGGCGATCGTGGAAAAACGCCTCGCCTCACGCGACTTCCTGCTCGGCGAGGCGATCAGCATCGCGGACTTCTCGCTCATCGGGTACCTGTATTTCCCGAGTGAGGAGACGGGCTACGACCTCATCAGCTCTCATCCGTGCATCTGGAGATGGATGCAGCGCATCCGGCAACTGCCGCGCTGGAAGCACCCGTACGAGCTGCTGCCGAAGTCGCGCTTCCGGTTGTAAACGATCGTTTACACTGGCCTCGCCGCAACCGCCCCTGCAGAAAAACGGCGCCACGAGGGGGCCGTCGGTGATTCGGGCTCCGTCCCCGATTCTCAGTCGGTGATGAAGTCCGTCAGCGAGCGCCAGCGGCCGTCGACGATCTGGCAGAGCTTGGCGCGGTTCGAGCCGAGGTGCTTGGTCGACGAGAAGCTCTGCTGGTCGCCGCCGAACATGTCGCGCGGGAAGTTCAGGCTTTCGAGACCCTTGGCGAGCGTCGCGGGCGTGAGCTTCGGGCCCGCTTTCTCGATCCCCGCCGCGGCGAGCGTCACGATCTGGTAGCCGTACACCGAGAGGATCGTCGGGTCCTCCTTGTACTTCGCCTTGTAGCGCTGGAACCAGTCGCGCACGTTCGCCGAGGGATCGTCGGCGTACACGTAGTTGATGGTGCAGCCCGAGTAGAAGCCGTTCATCGCCGGGCCGCCCAGCTTGTGGATGATGTCGAAGTACGAGGCGGTGGTGCCGATGAACTCGGGGCTGAAGCCGAGCTTGCGCGCGGTGGCGATGGTGCCGATCGTCTCGCGGATGATGGTGCCCATCACGACGACGTCGCAGTTCGCGCCCTTCATCTTCTGCACCTGGGATGAGAAGTCGGTCGCGCCGCGCTTGTAGGTCGTGACCTCGACGTAGCTCATGCCGAGCTCCTTGAGCGCCGCCTCGCCGCCCTGCTTCACCTCCAGGCCGAAATCGTCGTCCTGGTAGATGGTGCAGGCGCGCTTCAGGCCCTTTTCCTTCACCAGGCGCTTGAGCGCCGCGCGCATCTGGTCGTAGTACGGCGCGGCGAGCGAGTACTTCAGCTTGTGCAGCGGGTCGAACATCTGGCGCGCGCCGGTGAGCGGGAACAGGTGCCCCACGTTCTTCTCCAGGTACAGCGGCATCGCCGCCATCGCGGTCGGCGTGCCGATCGAGCCGATCGCGGCGAAGATCTTGTCGCGCTGGATCATCTTCTGCGCGGCGAGCACCGCCTTCTTCGGGTCGTAGCCGTGGTCCTCGACCACCAGCTTCAGCTTCCGGCCGTGGATGCCGCCCGACTCGTTGATCTCGTCGATGCGCATGCGCATGCCGTTCACCGCGGGCTTGGACAGCGCCACGATCGGCCCCGAAAGGTCCTGCGCGGTGCCGAGCACGATCTCGGACTTCGATACGCCCTGGCCCTGCGCCAGGACGAGCGGCGCGCCGAGCGAGAGCGCGGCGGCGACGACGGCTGTTCTCATGATCCCCCTCCGGGTTTGCGATACGGGGCTACTTTATCAGGCGGCTTCCTTCATGTACATGGCCTCGATCAGGTCCTTGTACTTCTCGTTGACGAGCTTCCTCTTCAGCTTCATGGTCGGGGTGAGCTCCTCGTCCTCGGCGGTGAGCTTCTGCTCGATCAGGCGGAAGGTCTTCACCTGCTCGACGCGCGCGAACTGCTGGTTGACGCGGTCCACCTCGCCCTGGATCAGCTCCTGGATCTCCGGGCGCCGGCACAGGCTCGCGAAGTTGGAGAACGGGATGGCGTGGTCCTGCGCGTAGCGCTCGACGTTCTCGTGGTCGATCATGATGAGCGCGGTGAGGTAGGCGCGCCGGTCGCCGATCACCACCGCGTCGGTGATGAAGGGCGAGAACTTGAGCTGGTTCTCGATCTCCGAGGGGGTGATGTTCTTGCCGCCCGCGGTGATGATGATGTCCTTCATGCGGTCGGTGATATAGAAGTAGCCGTCGGCGTCCACCCGCCCGACGTCCCCGGTGTGCAGCCAGCCGTCCTTCAGCGTCTCGGCGGTCTTCTCCGGCTGGTTCAGGTAGCCCATGAACACCGTCCTGCCGCGCACCAGCAGCTCGCCCTCGGGCGAGACCTTGATCTCGGCGTGCTGCATGCGCGGGCCGATCGAGCCGGGCTTGACCTTGCCGGCGACGTTCGAGGTGACCGCGCCGCAGGACTCGGTCTGCCCCCAGACCTCGAACATCTCGAGGCCGAGCGCCATGTACCAGCGGATCAGCTCCGGCGAGATCGGCGCCGCGCCCGTGATCAGCACCCGGGCGCGGTGCACGCCGATCACCTTTCGCACGTTATTCAGCACCAGCAGCCGCGCGAGCCAGAACGCGAGCTTCAGGCCCGCGGGAACGGGCTTGCGCTGCTCGCGCAGCTTCGCCTGCCGGTAGCCGATGCCGATCGCCACCTTGTAGGCCCACTGCTGGAGCCTCCCCGCCTGCTTCAGCGCGATCAGCACCCCGGAGTAGAACTTCTCCCAGACGCGCGGCACCGCGGTGAGCACGGTCGGCGCGATCTCGCGCACGTTCTCCGGGACCGTTTCCGGGTTCTCGACGAAATTCAGCACCGCGCCGGAATAGATCGAGTGGTACTCGCCGCCGACGCGCTCGGCGATGTGGCACAGCGGCAGGAACGCCATGCGCTCGTCCGTCTCGTCCTGGGGAAACGCGGCCTGGTAGGCGGCGCAGGTGAGCACGATGTTGGCGTGCGAGAGCATCGCGCCCTTGGGCTTGCCGGTGGTGCCCGAGGTGTAGACCAGGATCGCGAGGTCCTCGGGCTTGCGCAGGCCGATGCGCCGCTCCCACTCGCCGGGGTGCGCGGCGTCGAACTCGGCGCCGAGCGTGCGCAGCTTCTCCAGGCTCAGCACCTGCGGGTCGTCGAGCTCGTACAGGCCTTCCATGTCGAAGACGATGATCTTGCGCAGCTTGGGCAGACGCGCGCGCACCTCGAGCACCTTGTCGAGCTGCTCGTCGTCCTCCACGAACGCGTACACCGAGCCGGAGTCGGCGAGCAGGTACTCGACCTGCGCCGCGGCGTCGGTCGGATAGATGCCGTTCACGACGCCCGCGGCGCCGAGCGCGCCGAGGTCGGCGCACATCCATTCCTTGTTGGTGTTGGACAGGATCGACACCACCTCGCCCGGCGCGTAGCCGAGCGCGGCGAGCCCCATGCCGATCTCGCGCGCCGCGCGCCCGAGCTCGTCCCAGGTGACGCTCCTCCACAGGCCGAACTCCTTCTGGCGGAAGATGGTCTTCCCGCCGCGGGTCCTGACCCCGTTCCAGAACATCCTGGGTACGGTATCTATCTCCATTGCTTTTTCTTCTTCCATCTGCGCTGCCCCCGCACGCCGTGGGCCTTCATCCCGAGGTAGAACTCCTGCACGTCCTTGTTTTCCGCCAGCCTCTGGCAGGTATCTTCCATCACGATGCGGCCGACTTCAAGCACGTAGCCCCAGTCGCCCACGGCGAGCGCCATGTTCGCGTTCTGCTCGACCAGCAGGATCGTCGTGCCCTGCTCGCGGTTGATCCGGGTGATGATGCGGAAGATCTCCTGCGTGAGCAGCGGCGACAGGCCGAGGCTCGGCTCGTCCATCAGCATCAGCTTCGGGCGCGAGAGCAGCGCCCGGGCGATGGCGAGCATCTGCTGCTGGCCGCCCGAGAGCAGGCCCGCCTCCTGGTGAGCGCGCTCCCGGAGGATCGGAAAATAGCCGTACACCATTTCGAGGTCGCGCGCGATGCCCTCGGCGTCGTGCCGGGTATAGGCGCCCATGCGCAGGTTTTCCTGCACCGTGAGCAGCGGGAACACCTCGCGCCCCTCGGGCGCATGGCCGATGCCGCGGCGCACGATCCAGTCCGGGTCGCGGCCCTGGATCTCGTCGCCCGCGAAGCGGATCTGGCCCTTGCTCGGGTCGATGATGCCGGAGATGGTCTTGAGGATGGTCGACTTGCCCGCGCCGTTGGCGCCGAGCACGGTGACGATCTTGCCCTTCGGCACCGAAAGGCTCACCCCGCGCAGCGCCTGCACGGGGCCGTAGCTCGCCTCTACGTTCGCCAGCTCGAGAATCGCGTCAGTCATGGCGTTTCCCGAGGTACGCCTCGATGACCGCAGGGTGCGCCTGGACCTCGGCGGGCGTGCCCTCGGCGATCGCGGCGCCGAGGTTGAGCGCGAGCACGCGGTCCGAGACGCGCGACACCAGGTTCATGTCGTGCTCGACCATCAGCACCGTGATCCCGAGGTGGCGCTTGATGTCCTCGATCCAGAACGCCATGTCGTCGGTCTCCTCCGGGTTCAGGCCCGAGGAGGGCTCGTCCAGCAGCAGCAGCCGCGGCTCGGTGGCGAGCGCGCGGCCGAGCTCGACGACCTTCCTCACGCCGTAGGGCAGCCCCGCGACCAGGCTGTCGCGCACCTTGGCGAGCTCGAGGAAGTCGATCACCTTCTCCACCGCCTCGCGCGCGGCGAGCTCGGCGCGCCGCGCCGCGGGCGTGAACAGCACCTCCTGCCAGAGCGCGGTCGAGCGGTGGCGGTGCCGGCCGATGAGCAGGTTCTGCAGCACCGTGGCGTGCTCGAACAGCTCGATGTTCTGGAAGGTGCGCGCGATGCCGAGCTCCGCGACGCGGTAGGGAGACAGGCCGCTGATTTCCCGGTCCTCGAACAATATCCTTCCCGAGGTCGCGGGATAGATCAGTCCGATGAGGTTGAAGATCGTGGTCTTGCCGGCGCCGTTCGGGCCGATGATGGTGAACACCTCGCCGCGCTTCACCTCGAAGCTCACGCGGTCGACCGCGACCACGCCGCCGAAGTGAATGCCCAGCTCCTCGACCCTGAAAAAGCTCACCGCAATCTCTCCGACTTCATGTAGGACTTCTGGCGGCGGAACATGCCGCGGCGATAGAACGGGAACAGCTCGAAGTAGGCGCGGATCTTGAGCCAGCGGCCGTACAGGCCCATCGGCTCGAAGATGATGAACAGCACCAGCACCAGCCCGAACACCACCGCCTGCAGGCCGGAGGGCGCGGTGCCCTCGGGCAGCCAGCCCTTGGCGATCGAGAGCAGCTGCGGCAGCACGATGATGAAGACCGAGCCGAGCACCGCGCCGTGCAGGAAGCCGATGCCGCCCAGGATCACGATGGTGATCAGCTCGATCGACTGGAAGAGCGTGAACTGCTCCGGCGACAGGAACTGGATCTTGTGCGCGTAGAGCGCGCCGCCGACGCCGGTGAGCGCCGCCGAGATGGCGAACGCCATGGTCTGGTACTGGGCGAGGTTGACGCCCATGCAGGAAGCCGAGATCTCCGAGTCGCGGATCGCGACGAAGGCGCGCCCGGTGGGCGAGCGCAGCAGGTTCACGCACGCCAGGCACGCGAGCACCGTGAGCGCGAGGCACAGGTAGTAGAACTCGGCGTCGCCCTGCAGCTCGTAGCCGAGCACGCGCAGCGCCTGCACCGACATGCCCTCGTTGCCGCCGGTGAGGCTGTGCCAGCGCGCGATGATCTCCTCGACGATGACGTTGAAGGCGAGGGTCGCGATCGCGAGGTAGATGCCCTTCAGGCGCAGCGCCGGCAGCCCCACGATGATGCCCACGGCGCCCGAGAAGAGCGCGGCGCAGGTGATCGAGACGGCGAACGGCATGCCGGCCTTCAGCAGCAGCGCCTCGGTGTAGGCGCCCACGGCGAGGAACGCGGCGTGGCCGAGCGAGACCTGCCCGGTGTAGCCGGTGAGCAGCATCAGGCCGAAGCCGACGATCGAGTAGATGAGGATGAAGTGCAGCTGCGTCATCACGTACTCGCCCGCCCACCAGGGCGCGGCGAGCAGCAGCACGCCGAGCAGGCCGTACCAGAACGCGTGGCCGCCGTGCTTGACGAGGCGGATGTCCTGCGCGTAGTCCGTTTTGAAGATGAACCGCACTAGACTTTCTTCCTCGCCGTTTCTCCGAAGATTCCCGAGGGCCAGACGATCAGCACGACCAGCACCACCACGTAGGCGGCGACGTCCTTGAAGCCCTCCGGCAGGTAAAAGCCCGCGAGCGCCTCGACCACGCCGATGATGAGGCCTCCCACGATCGCGCCCGGCACGCTGCCGAAGCCGCCCACCACCGCCGCGGGAAACGCCTTCAGGCCGATGAAACCCATGTTCGAGTGCACGAAGGTCACCGGCGCGAGCAGGATGCCGGCGAACGCCGCCACGCCCGCCGAGAGGCCCCAGATCATCATGTTGACGCGGCGCACCGGGATGCCCATGTAGTACGCGGCGAGCTGGTTCTGCGACGTCGCCTGCATCGCGACGCCGAGCCTGGCGAAGCGAAAGAACAGGTACAGCCCCGCGCACAGCGCCGCGGTCATCGCGATCACCATCAGCTGCTGCACCGGCAGGATGACGCCCCCTGCTCGCCACACTTCCTCGGCGAAGGGCGTCGGGATCTGGTAGGTCTCGGTGCCCCAGCCCGGCACCATCGTGACGATGCCGCGCACCACGTAGCCGATGCCGATCGTGATCATCACCACGGTGAACGCGGGATAGCCGAGCACCGGCCGCAGCACCAGGCGCTCGACCAGCATGCCGACCGCCGCCATCACCGCGACCGCGAACAGGATCGTGGCCCAGAACGGCCACTGCATCGCGACGCTCGCGGTGAGCGCGAAGAACGCGCCCAGCATCATCAGGTCGCCCTGCGCGAAGTTCACCGTCTCGGTCGCCTTGTAGATCAGCACGAAGCCGAGCGCGACCAGCGCGTACACGCAGCCGAGCGACACGCCCGCGACCAGGAGCTGCAGCAGATCGACCAACGCCTCCTCCTTGCGCCGAATCTTATCAAGCAATTGCTTTTCGAATCAGCGGAATCTAGACTCGATTCGGATGAAGACGGTCCGCATCGGGGCGGGGCTCGGTTTCTACGGCGACTCCTGGCGCCCGGTGCGCGCCTCGATCGAGCGCGGCGGCGTGCAGTACATCGCCTCGGACCACCTTTCCGAGCTCACGCTCGCCATCCTGCAGAAGGACCGGCAGAAAGATCCCCAGGCGGGCTACGCGCGCGACGGCGTGCCGATGCTGCTCGAGCTGTGGCCGCTCGCCGCGCCGCGCGGCGTCAGGTTCGTGATGAACGCCGGGGGCCTCAATCCGCACGGCGCGCGCGAGGCGATCGGGCGGATTTTCAGGAAGAACGGCTGGAAGGCGCGCATCGCCACGGTGACCGGCGACTCGGTGCTCGAGAGGATCGACGAGCTGCGCGCCGCGGGCGAGGCGCTCGCGCACATGGACACCGGCGCCGACATCGCCGGCGTGCGCGAGCGGCTGCTGTTCGCGAGCGCCTACCTCGGCGCGCAGCCGATCGCCGAGGCGCTCGCGCGCGGCGCCGACATCGTGCTCACCGGCCGCGTGGCGGATGCCGCGCTCACGCTCGGGCCGCTCGCGCACGAGTTCGGCTGGCGCTGGGACGACTGGGACCGGCTCGCCGCGGGGCTGACGCTCGGGCACCTGCTCGAGTGCTCGGGCCAGGGCTCGGGCGGCAACTTCGGCTCCGCCGGCGACTGGGCGAAGATTCCCGACTACGCGCACTTCGGCTACCCGGTCGCCGAGGCGAGCGAGGACGGCAGCGCGGTCGTCACGAAGCCCCCGGGCACGGGCGGGCGCGTGTCCTTCGACACGCTGCGCCAGCAGCTGCTCTACGAGGTGCACGACCCGCACGCCTATTTTTCTCCCGACGTGGTGCTCGACATGGGGACGCTGCGGTTCGATGACCAGGGCGGCGACCGCGTGCGCGTCTCGGGCGCCTCGGGCGCGGCGCGCCCGGCGAAGCTCAAGATCGTCGCCGGCTACCACGACGGCTGGATGGGCTCGGGCATCATCGGCTTCGCCTGGCCCGAGGCCTACGCCAAGTGCGAGAAGAGCGCCGAGGTGATCGGCGCCTGGGTGCGCGAGCAGGGCTGGGCGGTGGAGGAGGTCAACGCCGAGTACATCGGCTACAACTCGCTGCTCGGGGCGAACGCCGACCCCACGTACCGCGACCAGTTGAACGAATGTTTCCTGCGCATGACCGTCCGCACCGCGGACCGGAAGGTCGCCGACGGCTTCGGGCGGCTCTTTCCGTGGCTCGGGCTCTCGGGCCCGCCCTATGTAGGCAGCATGAAGGGCGTCACGCCCGCCAAGGAATTGCTCGGCATCTGGCCGGCTCTCGCGAAGCGTGAATTGATCGAATCCGGGGTTGAAATTTCCCTGGAGGAAATCAAATGAAAGTACAACTTTGGCGGATCGCTCATGCCCGGTCCGGGGACAAGGCCGACCGCGCCGACATCGGCCTGTTCGCCTACGACGCCGAGGGCTACGCGGTGCTCAGGCGCGAGGTGACGCGCGAGCGGCTCGCGGCGCACTTCGCGGCGCTCGCCACGGGGCCGGTGGAGCTCTGGCCGCTCGACAACCTGCTCGCGCTCAAGATCGTTCTCAACGGCGCGCTGCAGGGGGGAGCGGCGCGCTCGATCCGCATGGACAACCTCGGCAAGAACGTGGCGGCGCAGCTGCTGCGCATGGAAGTGGATGCTCCCGCGGACCTTCCCAGGCTGAAGAAAGAGTGAAAGGCAGGAGAAAAAAACAGCTCAACGGCAACCGCCGCGCCGACCTGCTGCGGGTGTGCGCGCGGCTGTTCCGCGAGAAGGGCTTCGACGGCACCACGATCCGCGACATCTCGCGCGCCGCGGGGATGCACTCGGGCAGCCCCTTCTATCACTTCGCCAGCAAGCAGGAGATGCTGCTCGCGGTCATGGAGCGCGGCCTCGCCGAGGGCCTGCGGCGCTCGGAAAGCGTGCTCGCCGCGCGCCTCGCGCCGCGGGAGAAGTTCCGCCGCCTGGTGCGCGCGCACCTGGGCACGATCCTCGAGGACGGCAACGACTTCATCCCGGTGCTGCTCTACGACTGGCGCTCGCTCACGCCCGCGAACCGGCGCCGCGTCATCGCGCTGAAGGACCGCTACGACGCGCTCTGGCAGCGGCTGCTGGACGAGCTCGCGCGCGAGGGCCACATCGCGGGCGACGCGCGGCTCGCGCGGCTGCTCGTGCTCGGCGCGGTGAACTGGGCCGCGCAGTGGTACCGTCCGGGCGGGCGCCTGTCGCTGGATGAAATCGCGGCGCGCACCTGCGGTCTATTCCTCGGATTGAGGCGCGCATGAGACTGCCTTCGCACCGCCTGCTGTACGCGCTTCCCGCGCTCGCCTGCGCGGGGCTGCTCGCCACCGGCTACTACCTGCAGTATTTCGAGGGCCAGGACCCCTGCCCGCTCTGCCTGGTGCAGCGCGGTTTCTACTACGGGGTGCTCGGCGCGTTCGCGATTGCTGCGCTGCATGGTCCGGCGCGGGCCGGGCACCTCGCCTATTGCATCGCGGGGCTCGTCTTCGCGCTCGGCGGCGCCGCGGTGGCGACCCGCCACGTCTGGCTGCAGAGCCTGCCCGCCGACAAGGTGCCGGATTGCGGCCCGGACCTGTACTTCATGCTGCAGAACCTGCCGCTCGGGCGCACGCTGGAGAAGCTCTTCATGGGGTCCGGCCAGTGCGCGGAGGTACACTGGACGTTTCTCGGCCTGTCGATCGCCGGGTGGTCGCTGGCCTGGTTCGCGGGGCTCGCGCTTTACGCGCTGTGGCTCGCGACCCGGAGGCCGGCGGCCTAACGTCACAAAACTAGGGGAGGACTGCATGGACTTCTCGGTGCTCATGACTTCGCTGCAATCGACGCTGGGCGGCCAGCTGCCCGCGATCTTCGGCGCGCTGCTGATCGTCGCCGTGGGCTGGCTGGTGGCGGTGGTCGCGCGCGCGGGGACGCGCCGCCTGCTCGCGCTGCTCAAGGTGGATGAGCGCATCCACGACAGCACCGGGCAGAAGGTCCAGGTCGAGAGCGGGATCGCGGTCGGCGTGTTCTGGCTGATCATCCTGGTGACGCTGGTCATGGTGTTCGACTCGCTGCGCCTGGACCGCATCTCGAACCCGTTCGCGCAGCTCGTCACCGAGATCATCGGCTACGCCCCGCGCCTGATCGCCGGCACGGTGCTGGTGCTGATCGCATGGGTGGTCGCGACGCTGCTGCAGGCGCTCGTTTCGCGCGCCCTCGCCGCGAGCAAGATCGGCGAGCGGCTCTCGGCCGAGGCCGGCATGGAGCCGATGAGCAAGACCGTGGGCAACGTGCTGTTCTGGCTGGTGATCCTGCTCTTCGTGCCGAGCATCCTCGCCGCCTTCGAGTTGAGAGGCCTGCTCGAGCCCGTGCAGCAGATGCTGGGCAAGCTCCTCGACATGGTGCCCAACATCTTCGGCGCCGCGGTGATCGGCTTCGTGGGGTGGCTCGTGGCGAAGGTGCTGAGGGGCCTGGTCACGAACCTGCTCGCGGCGGCGGGCGCCGACAAGATGGGCAGCCGCATCGGGCTTGCCGAGGCGGTGAAGCTCTCGCGCCTGGCCGGGACGATCGTCTTCATCGTCGTGTTCGTGCCCACGCTGATCGCCGCGTTCGAGGCGCTCAAGATCGAGGCCGTCTCCAAGCCCGCCACCGACATGCTGCAGCGGCTGCTCGCCGCGGTGCCGAACCTGGTCGCGGCGGCGCTGATCCTGGTGGTCACCTGGTACGTGGCGAAGTTCGCCGCCGACCTGCTGGCGCGGCTGCTTGCAGGGATGGGGCTCGATACGGTGCCGGAAAAGCTCGGCATGACCGCCGCGTTCTCGGGCGAGTTCAAGCCCACCACGCTGGTGCGGGTGCTCGCGCTCTTCTTCGCCATGCTCTTCGCCACGGTGGAGGCGGCGAACCGGCTCGAGTTCACGCAGGTGCGCGAGCTCGTCTCGATGTTCATCAAGTTCGGCGGCGAGGTGCTGCTCGGCGGCGCGATCTTCGCCATCGGCTTCTGGCTCGCCAACCTCGCCTACGACGCGATCTATCGCGCGAGCGGCGAGAAGAGGACGGGCCTCGCGCAGCTCGCGCGCATCGCGATCCTCGGCCTGGTCATCGCCATGGGCCTGCGCGCCATGGGCATCGCCGACGACATCGTCAACCTCGCCTTCGGCCTGACGCTCGGCGCGGTGGCGGTCGCGTTCGCGCTCTCCTTCGGCCTGGGCGGCCGCGAGGCGGCCGGGCGCCAGATGGAGCACTGGCTGTCGCAGTTGCGCAAGGACTAGCGCGCCGCAACAAGTAAGCGAAGTCGACAGCGGTCCTGTCGACAAGAGCGCCTATCGCGGGGGCGTTCTATTTTCCTTTTTTCGTACCGCCTTTCGGCTCCAGGTAGGTAATGCCCCAAGGCCCGTTCCCGTGGAGCTGGGCGATCACCTCGCCGCCCTTCGAGTAGGCGAACATCGGCTTGCCCTGCGCAATCGAAAAATAGCTGCCGGGGCCGAATGCCTTGGCCGCTTTGCGATCCACCTTGTCGCCTGCCGCAAAGTACAGGGTGCCTTTCAGGACTGTGACGTTTTCGGTAGCCGGGTGGGTATGCAGTCCTATCGTCGTGTTCGGCGGGAGCCTGAGACGCATCACGAATGGTCCGGACGATTTCGGGTCGCCGTCGATGACGGCGGTCTTCGCACCCGGGCCGATGGATGGAGCATCCTGCCATTTGATGTCGCGCACCATTACCGAGGCATCCTGCGCCGACACCGGGCCTGCAATAAGCCCGCCGAGTCCCAAAGCAAGACTCACTCCGGCAATCCTGACCGTGTTCATGACCATCCTCCTTTGGTTAAGCCGCTTGACACGTATCGAATGGTAGCAGCCTCAGGCGGACGGGCAGCGAGAAATTGTTCGCACGATCGCCGCGATTGCCTCGGGCTGCTCGCCGATCGCCACGCCCGCCCCGCGCCCACCAGCTACACGATGCCGTTCACTCAATCATCCCCGCGGCGACCGTGTGGTTGGTCGCCTCGTCTACCAGGATGAAGGCGCCGGTGGCGCGGTCGACCGTGTAGGCGTCGGCGAACACGGGCTGCTGCGCGACGACCCTGGCGTGCACGATGTCGTTCATGCGCACCTCGCCCTCGAGCGGCCTGCGCTGCAGGTCGTGCACATCGAAGCGGGAGTGGATCGCGGGGATGCGCGCTTTCACCGTGCGTGTGGTATGGCGCAGCAGGTAGCGGCCCTCGCGCGCGAGCGGCTCCGCGCACAGCCAGCAGAGCGTCGCGTCGAACGTCTTCAGCGCGAACGGCGGCGCGCCCGCCGCCGCGATCATGTCGCCGCGCGACACGTCCAGCTCGTCCTCGAGCCGCAGCGCGACCGAATCGCCCGCGACCGCGGACTCGAGCGAGCGCTCCAGCTGCCTCACGGCCCTGATCCGCGAGCGGCGGCCGGACGGCAGCACCACGACCTCCTCGCCCGGCCGAGCGACGCCCGCGGCGACCCGGCCCTGGTAGTCGCGCGCGCCGGCGCGCGCCACGCGCTGCACCGGGAAGCGCAGCGGCAGCGCGATGTCGGGCGCGCGCGCATCGATCGACTCCAGCGCCTCGAGCAGCGTGGGTCCGGCATGCCAGGCGAGCTGCGCGCCGCGCCCGGCCACCATGTCGCCGAGCAGCGCCGACATCGGGATGAACTGCAGGCGCGGGATCCCGAGGGGCGCGGCAAAGCGCTCGAACGCCTCGCGCACCGCCTCGAACGCCTCGCGGCGGAAATCGACCAGGTCGAGCTTGTTGACCGCGACGATGATGTCGCGGATGCCGAGCAGGTGCGCGAGCAGCAGGTGGCGCCTGGACTGCGGCAGCAGCCCCTTGGCGGCGTCCACCAGGATCACCGCGGCATCCGCGGTGGAGGCGCCGGTCACCATGTTGCGCGTGTACTGCTCGTGCCCGGGCGTGTCGGCGATGATGAACTTGCGCCGGCCGGTCGAGAAGTAGCGGTAGGCGACGTCGATCGTGATGCCTTGCTCGCGCTCGGCCTCCAGGCCATCGGTGAGCAGCGCGAGATCCAGCTCGGCCGCGCCGCGCCGCGCGGAGGCGCGCGCGACCGCGGCGAGCTGGTCCTGCAGGATCGCCCGCGTGTCGTGCAGCAGCCGCCCGATCAGGGTGCTCTTGCCGTCGTCCACCGAGCCGCAGGTGATGAAGCGCAGCACTAGAAGTAGCCTTCCTTCTTGCGCCGCTCCATCGAGGCCTCCGAGGTCTGGTCGTCCATGCGCGTGGCGCCGCGCTCGGTCTGTGTTGCCTTTACCGTTTCCTGGATTATTGAATCGGTATCAGAAGCAAAGGACTCCACCGGGCAAGTACAACTGGTATCGCCTACGGTGCGGAAGCGAACCGAAAGCTCCTCGGATTTTTCCCGGTTGCTTCCAGGAATGAAAAGAAACCCGTTTCGCCGCACGACGCGCCGCCGGTGCGCGTAGTAGATCGAGGGCACCGCGAGCTTCTCGCGCGCGATGTACTGCCAGACGTCGAGCTCGGTCCAGTTCGAGATCGGGAACACGCGCACGTGCTCGCCCGGGTGGACGCGCGCGTTGTACAGGTCCCAGAGCTCCGGGCGCTGGTTTCTGGGATCCCACTGGCCGAACGCGTCGCGGAAGGAGAACACGCGCTCCTTGGCGCGCGCCTTCTCCTCGTCGCGCCGCGCGCCGCCGATCGCGGCATCGAAGCCGAACTCGGCGATCGCCTCCAGCAGGGTCACGGACTGGGCCGCGTTTCTGCTCTGGTTTTCCGAGACAAGACGCACGGTTCCCCGGCGGATCGAATCTTCCACCGTGCGCACGATGAGCCGCTCGCCGAGCTCGGCGGCGCGCGCGTCGCGGAACGCGATCACCTCGGGGAAGTTGTGCCCGGTGTCGATGTGCAGCAGCGGGAACGGGAATCGCCCGGGGCGGAACGCCTTCTCCGCGAGGCGCAGCAGGCAGACCGAGTCCTTGCCGCCGGAGAAGAACAGCACCGGGTTCGACGCCTCGCCCGCGACTTCCCGCAGGATGTAGATCGCCTCGGACTCGAGCCAGTCGAGGTGCGTGCGCTCGGGCTTCATGCGACCTGCCTCACCCGGATCACCTTCCTGTCGGGCGCGAAATGGATTCCGCATTCGGCCGCCGTGCCGTGCTCCCACCACCAGCGCCCGGCGCGCGCGTCCTCGCCCGCGACCACCGGCCGCGTGCAGGGCGCGCAGCCGATCGAGCGGTAGCCCTGGTCGTAGAGCGCGTTGTACGGCACGTCGTAGCGGCGCAGGTAGGCCCAGACCTCGTCCTCGCTCCAATCCACCAGCGGATTGAACTTTTTCATCTGGTGCTTTTCGTCCCATTCCTCAAAGGAAATTTCAGAACGAAAAGCAGACTGCTCGCGGCGCAGGCCCGTGATCCAGGCCTTCCTGCCGGCGAGCGCCCGCGCGAGCGGCTCGACCTTGCGGATCTGGCAGCAGCGCTTGCGCAGCTCGACGCTCGCGTAGAAGGCGTCGCGCCCGTGGCGCGCCGTGTACTCCTCCACGGCGTCCCCGTTCGGGGAAAAGACCCGCACCTCGAGGCCGTAGTGCCGCCGGATGCGCTCCAGCAGCGCGAGCGTGTCGCCGTGCAGCCGCCCGGTGTCGAGCATGAAAATTTCGATCTCGAGGTCGTGCCGCGCGATCAGGTCGGTGAGCACCATGTCCTCGGCCTGCAGGCTCGAAGCGAGCGCCACCGGGCTGTATGCGCGGGCGGTGCGCGCGAGCAACGCGCAGGTGGCTTGCCAATGCCTCATTTCTGGTAGGAAACGGTGAAATCGCAGAATGCGGCGAGCGCCTCCTCGGGGTCCTCGCCCGCGCGCAGCTCGAAGGCATCGAAGCCGCACTGCGCCATCGCCCACAGCTGGTCGCGCGCCACTTCGCCGATTGCGCGCAGCTCGCCCCGGTAGCCGTAGCGCTCGCGCAGCAGCCGCGCGATCGAGAAGCCGCGGCCGTCGGTGAACCCGGGGAACCGGACCGCGACGACGCGCGCCGCGCCGAGCCGCGCGGCGAAGCGCGCCGGATCGTCCTCCGGCCCGAGCACGAGGTCAGGCGGCGGCGAGGGCTCGCTGGCGATGCGCCGGTCTTTGATCAGGACGGCCATAGACGTTTTCCCTGAACGGCTCGATGCCGATGCGGCGCACGACGTCGACGAAGCGCTCGGCGTCGCTGTCGCGCTCCCGCAGGTAGGTTTCGATGAGGCGCTCGATGACATCCGGCACCTCCGCTCGCGCGAACGAGGGGCCGATGACTTTGCCGAGGGCGGCCGGAGCCTGGTTGCCGCCGATTTCAATCTGATACCACTCCTCTCCATTCTTATCCACGCCGAGAATTCCGATGTGCCCTACGTGATGGTGGCCGCAGGCGTTCATGCAGCCCGAGATGTTGAGATCCAGCTCGCCGATGTCGTGCAGATAGTCCAGGTCGTCGAAGCGCCGCTGGATCGCCTCGGCGACCGGGATCGACTTGGCGTTGGCGAGCGCGCAGAAGTCCCCGCCCGGGCAGCTGATGATGTTGGTGAGCAGGCCCACGTTCGGCGTCGCGAGGCCGAGCGCGCGCAGCTCCTGCCACAGGCCGTGCAGCTCGGCCTGGCGCACGTCGGCGAGCACCAGGTTCTGCTCGTGCGTGACGCGCAGCTCGCCGAACGAGTAGTGGTCCGCGAGCTCCGCGAGGCGCTCCATCTGCCCGGCGCTGACGTCTCCCGGCGGCACGCCGGTCTTCTTCAGCGACACGGTGACCGCGGCGTAGCCCGGCCGCTTGTGCGGGTGCACGTTGCGCCTGCGCCAGGCGGTGAACGGCGACTTCACGTCCGGGTAGCGCACGTCCTTGAGCGGCTCGTAGGCCGGGCGCGTGAAGCGGCCTTCGACCCTCTTCACTTCCGCTTCGATGAGGGTCGCGGGGCCGTCCTTGAGGTGCGCCCACTCGGCCTCGACCTCCTCGCGGAACTTCTGCGCACCGCGCTCCTTCACCAGGACCTTGATGCGCGCCTTGTGGATGTTGTCGCGCCGGCCGAAGCGGTTGTAGACGCGCAGGATCGCGTCCAGGTAGGTGAGCAGGTGCGGCCAGGGCAGGAACTCGCGGATCACGTGGCCGATCGCCGGCGCGCGCCCCAGCCCGCCGCCGACGATGACTTTGAAACCGGTTTCACCCTCGGAATTCTTCAGAGCGTGTAACCCGATGTCGTGAACAAAGGTGGCTGCCCGATCCGCGGCCGCGCCGT
This sequence comes from Pseudomonadota bacterium, assembly GCA_040756795.1. GTDB lineage: Bacteria > Pseudomonadota > Gammaproteobacteria > Burkholderiales > SG8-39 > RBG-16-66-20. The sequence goes on along the minus strand of JBFLYF010000014.1, from coordinate 2,883 downwards.
TGATCGCGATCTTGAACTTGCGCGGCAGGTAGCCGAACTCCGGGTTTAGGGTCGACCACTGCCGCACCAGCTCGCACCAGGCGAACGAATCCACGATTTCGTCGCGCGCCACGCCCGCGAGCGGGTCGGTGGTGATGTTGCGCACGCAGTTGCCCGAGGTCTGGATGGCGTGCATCTGCACCGTGGCGAGCTCGGCGAGGATCTCGGGCACGTCCTCGAGCCTCGGCCAGTTGAGCTGCAGGTTCTGGCGCGTCGAGAAGTGCCCGTAGCCGCGGTCGTACCTGCGCGCGATGCCCGCGAGCTTCCTCAGCTGCCGCGCCGACAAAAGGCCGTAAGGAATCGCGATCCGCAGCATCGGCGCGTATTTCTGGATGTACAGGCCGTTCCTGAGGCGCAGCGCGCGGAAATCATCCTCCGAGAGCTCGCCTGCGAGGAAGCGCCGCGTCTGGCCGCGGAACTGCGCCACGCGCTCCTCCACCAGCCGCTGGTCGATCGGGTCGTACCGGTACATGCGCCGATGCTACCGGCGCGCTTTATAATACCAAAGACTATTATGTTACGTCATTATTCCATGGAGTAATTATGAAGTTGAACCAGATCCGATCGCTCTCCGAGGTCGCGCGGCGCGAGCTGAACGTGTCGGCCGCGGCGGAGGCCTTGTTCACCTCGCAGCCCGGGATCAGCAAGCAGATCAAGGCGCTGGAAGACGAGCTCGGCATCCAGATCTTCGTGCGCAACGGCAAGCGCCTGGTCGGCGTCACCGAGCCGGGGCGCGCGGTGCTGGCGATCGCCGACCGCCTGCTCGCGGAGGCCGCGAACCTGAAGCGCGCGGGCGAGGAGTTCGCCAACGAGCGGCGCGGCCGGCTGACGATCGCCACCACGCACACGCAGGCGCGCTACACGCTGCCGAAGGCCGTGGCGGCGTTCAAGCGCCGCTACCCCGAGGTGCAGACCTTCATCCACCAGGGCAACCCCACCCAGATCTGCGCGCACGTCGCGGCGGGCGAGGCCGACTTCTGCGTCGCCACCGAGCAGATCGCCGAGCACCCGGCGCTCGTGGCGCTGCCCTGCTTCCAGTGGAACCGCTGCGTGGTGGTGCCGCCGCGGCACCCGCTGTTGAAGGAAGAGCGCCTCACGCTCGAGGCGATCGCGCGCTACCCGATCGTCACCTACGATTTCGCGTTCGCCAACCGCTCGCTCGTCAACCGCGCCTTCGAGCAGCGCGGCATCGCGCCCAACGTGGTGCTGACCGCGTTCGACGCCGACGTCATCAAGACCTACGTGGAGCTGGGGCTCGGCGTGGGCATCCTGGCGAAGATGGCGTTCCATCCGCGGCGCGACCGGCACCTGCGCGCGCTCGACGCCGCGCACCTCTTTCCCAGCTCGACCACGCACCTCGGCATCAAGCGCGGCGCCTACCTGCGCGGCTACGCCTACGAGTTCATCCAGCTCTTCGCGCCGCAGCTCTCGCGCGACCTGGTCGAGAAGACGGTGATGGAGAAGGAAGGCTCGCGCTACGAGCTATAGGAATTTTTCCCGATGAAATCCCTGACCCGCGGATAGACCATCTCCCGCCAGCGCCGGCCGGAAAAGATGCCGTAGTGGCCGGCGCCCGCGGCGACGTAATGCTCGCGCCGCTCGCGCGGGATGTTGAGGCACAGCAGGTGCGCGGCTTCCGTCTGGCCGTTGCCCGAGATGTCGTCGAGCTCGCCCTCGATCGTGAGCAGCGCCGTGTCGCGGATCGCGGTCGGCCGCACCAGCCGATCGCGCATGAACATGCGGCCTCTGGGCAGCGCGAAGTCCTGGAACACCGCCTTCACCGTGTCGAGGTAGTACTCGGCCGGAAGGTCGAGCACGGCGTTGTACTCGTCGTAGAACTCGCGGTGCTTCTCGGCCGATTCGCCGTCGCCTTCGAGCAGGTGGTTGAAGTAGTCCCAGTGCGCGGAGAGGTGCCGGTCCGGGTTCATGGCGACGAAGCCGAGGTGCTGCAGGAACCCCGGGTAGACGCGGCGCATGAAGCCCGGGTACTTCTGCGGCACGCGCTGGATGAGGTGGCGCTCGAACCAGGAGTAGGGCTTGCGCGTGGCGAGGTTGTTGACCGCGGTCGGGCTGCGGCGCGCGTCGATCGGCCCGCCCATCATCACCATGGCGCGCGGCGGGCTGCATTCGCCCGCCTCGGCCATCAACGCCACGGCGCACAGCACCGGCACCGTGGGCTGGCAGACCGAGATCACGTTCAGGTTCGGCCGCCGCGGGTCGGTGAGCAGGCGAATGAACTCGCGCACGTAGTCGACGTAGTCGGCGAGGTGGAACGGCCCGGCGGCGAGCGGCACCATGCGCGCGTCCATCCAGTCGGTGACCCAGACCTCGTGCTCGGGCAGGAGCGCGCGCACCGTGTCGCGCAGCAGCGTCGCGTGGTGCCCGGACAGGGGCGCCACCAGAAGCACCCGCCTGTCCTTGCGCGGGTTCCGCCTGAAATGGATCAGCCTGCAAAAAGGCTTCTCCAGGGCGACCTCGATCTGCGCGCCCGCGATGTTCCAGGCGGGCTTCTCGAAGCGCCGCGTGACGCGCAGGAACAGGTCGCTCGAGGCGCTGATGCGGCGCGCGAGCGGCGCGTAGGCGAGCGGGCTGAAGGGGTGGCCGAACCAGCCGCGCGCGGCCTCCGCGGCGTGGCGCCAGGGCTCGAGCAGCAGGTGCTGCGTTTCGAAAAGGCTGTAGAGCATCCGCTTCTTGTTGTTGTTAACGTCTTATATCAGAAATGCGGCGGGGCAGCATGAGACGGCGGGGATGAAGTTCCGGGTATTCTTGGCGCCGTGAAGTGGCTCCTGCGAATGACCGGCCTGGTCGCGGCCTGCCTGCTGCTGCTCGCGCTCGCGGCTTTCT
>JBFLYF010000139.1:0-8279 GCA_040756795.1 Pseudomonadota bacterium | reverse complement strand
GGAGGACCAGCGCCGCGAGATCTTCGAGGCGCTGAACGCGGCGCTGCTCGAGCCGAAGAACGCGCCGATGCGCGCCACGCTGATCGACTATTTCGCCGACCGGGCGCACGCCGTGCGCGCCGCCCAGGAGCGGCTCGCGCAGATGAGCCAGCGCGAGAAGGAGCAGCTCGCGGCCGAGTTCCGCAGGGAGGTCGCGAGCCTGCCCGCCGAGGAGCAGGTGCGCGTAGGCGAGCTGCTGCGCCGCGGCCTGCTGCCGGTGCCGGGCGACCTGAATCAGCTGCTGCTCGCCGCGTTCGAAGCGCGGTAGAGAAGGCAGCTCACCGTGCGCGTGCGGCCGAGCGGCACGGCCCCCGGGTAGGCCTCGCGGCATTCGGGCATCGCCTTCGGGCAGCGCGGGTGGAAGTGGCAGCCCGCGGGGGGGCTCGCTGGCGAAGGCAGCTCGCCGCTCAAGCGAATCAGCTCCCTCCCCCCCTCGATCACCGGCACCGCCGAGAGCAGCGCCTCGGTGTAGGGGTGGCGCGGGTTGCCGAGCACTTCCTCGACGCTGCCGTGCTCCACGATCCGGCCCAGGTACATCACCGCGACCTCGTGCGCCAGGTACTCGACGATGCCGATGTTGTGCGTGATGAAGAGGTAGGCGAGTCCGAGCCGGTCCTGGAGCGCCTTCAGCAGGTTGAGGATCTGCGCCTGCACCGAGACGTCGAGCGCGCTGGTGGGCTCGTCGCACACGATCAGCTTCGGCTCCACCGCGAGCGCGCGCGCGATGGCGATCCTCTGGCGCTGGCCGCCGGAGAACTCGTGCGGGTAGCGCGCGAGCGCGTCCGGCGGCAGCCCCACCTGGTCGAGCAGCCGCCGCATGCGCTCGAGGCGCTCCTGCTCGTCGCGCCCGACGCCCAGGCTGCGCATGCCCTCGGCGAGGATGTCGGCGACGCGCATGCGCGGGTTGAGCGAGGCGTAGGGATCCTGGAAGATGATCTGCATCGCGCGGCGCTGGGCGCGCAGCTCGGCGCCCGGCAGCGCGGCAAGGTCGCACCCGCCGAAGCGCACCGTTCCTCCGCTCGGCTCGAGCAGCCGCAGCATCGCCTTGCCCGCCGTGGTCTTGCCGCAGCCCGACTCGCCCACCAGCGCGAGCGTGCGGCCGGCGCGCAGCGTGAGCGAAACCCCGTCCACCGCCCGGACATGGCCCACGGTGCGTTTGAGAAGCCCCTTGCGGATCGGAAAGTGCACCTTCAGGTCCACGGCCTCGGCGAGCGCCGGCGCGCTCGCCGAGGCGAGCACGGTGCCCTCCGCCGCGGGCGTTGCCGCGCCGCGCGCCGGCGCCGGCCCCGCCTCGCGCAGGTGGCAGCGCACGCGCGTGCCGTCCGGCAGCGCGAGCAGCCGCGGCGCCTCCTCGCGGCAGCGCGCCATCGCGTGGTCGCAGCGCTCGGCGAAGCGGCAGCCCCGGAAGCGCGCGCTCAGCTGCGGCACCTGGCCTGCGATCACCGCGAGCGCGCCGCCGCGCTTCTCCGGCGCGGGCAGCGAGGCGAACAGCTTCTGCGAGTACGGGTGCTGCGGCGCGCGCACGAACTCCGCGCGCCCGGCGAGCTCGACGATCTCCCCGGCGTACATCACCGCGACGCGCTGCGCCATGCGCGCGACGATGCCGAGGTCGTGCGTGATCAGCAGGATCGCCATCCGCCGCTCGGCCTGCAGCCGCGCGAGCAGGTCCAGGATCTGCGCCTGGATCGTGACGTCGAGCGCGGTGGTCGGCTCGTCCGCGATCAGCACCTCGGGGTCGGCGGCGAGCGCGGCCGCGATCATGACGCGCTGCTTCTGGCCGCCCGAGAGCTGGAACGGGTACTGCCCGAGGCGCGCCTCTACATCCGGGATTCCGACGGAACGAAGAAGCTCGACGATTCGATGCTGAATTTCATCTGAAGAAAGATTGTTCCGGTGACGTTCGAGGACTTCCCCGATCTGCCGGCCGATGGTGAGCACCGGGTTGAGCGCGCTCGAGGGCTCCTGGAAGATCATCGCCACGCGCCGCCCGCGCACCGCGCGCATCGCCGCCTCGGGCAGCGCGAGCAGGTCCTGCCCCTCGAGCAGCACGCGCCCGGCGGCGATGCGCCCGGCCTCCGGCAGCAGGCGCAGCAGCGAGAGCGCCGTCATCGACTTGCCGCAGCCGGACTCGCCCACCAGCGCGAAGCACTCCCCCTCGCGGATCTCGAGGTCGACCCCGTCCACCGCGCGCAGGGCGCCGGCGGCGAGCTCGAGCTCGGTGCGCAGGCCCGAGACCTGCAGCAGCGCTTCGCTCATACCCTCACCCGCGGGTCGAAGCCGTCGCGCACCGCGTCGGCGAACAGATTCGCGGCGAGCACCAGCACCAGCATGAAGCTGAACGCGGTGGCGAGCGTCCACCACACCACCGGCTCGCGCGACATCTCCAGGCGCGCGGCGTTGATCATGGTGCCGAAGCTGTTGGTCGAGGGATCCACCCCGATGCCGATGTAGGACAGCACCGCCTCGGCGAGCACGAAGCCGGAGAAGTCGAGCGCCAGCGTGATGATGACGATGTGCGCCAGGTTCGGCAGCACGTGGCGCGTGAGGATGCGCGCGTCCGGGACGCCGAAGGCGTGCGCCGCCTGCACGTACTCGAGCTCGGCGAGCTTGAGCGTCTCGCCGCGCAGCAGGCGCGCGAGCCCCGTCCAGCTGGTGAGGCCGAGGATGATGCAGACCATCAGCAGCCTGAAATCGGCGCGCTGCGCGGCGGTCGGGAAGTATTCCGGGTGGCGGTCCATGTAGACCTGCACCATCAGCACCGAGGCCGCGATCAGCAGCACCCCGGGGATGGAGTTGAGGGTCGTGTAAACGTACTGGATGGCGTCGTCCACCCAGCCCTTGAAGTAGCCGGCCATCATGCCGAGCACGATCGCGAGCGGCAGCAGCACCAGCGTGGTGAGCGTGCCGATGACGATGCTGGTGCGCACCGACTTGAGCGCCAGGTAGAACACGTCCTGCCCCACCTTGTCGGTGCCGAGCACGTGGTAGGCCCCGGCGAGCGCGAACGCGGGCCCGGCGAGCAGCAGGACCGCTCCGGCCGTCGCGAGGGCCGCATGCCACGGGATTGCCGGCTGTTTCCTCTTGAGAAATCTCGCCAGAAGGAAGCAGAGCGCGAAGAGCGCCGCGGCGACCCCGAATCCTTCCATCAGCCGACGCGCGACGTCGTCCTCCCAGTCCGCCTCGCTCTTCAGGTGCGCGCCGCCGAAGCGCAGGCGCGGGAAGTCGCGCGCCTGCTTGCCGCCGGGAAGCTCGATCTGTTCCTTGGCGTAGGAGCGCGTGGCGAGCGGCGCCGAGTACGTCTTCTCGGTGCGCCCGCGCAGCGGCCCGAGCGCGAGGTCGAGCACCGAGAGCACCTCCGAGGCGTAGGCCTGCGCCGCGCCTTCGCGCCGCTCGAGCGCGGGGCGGAAGTGCAGCGAGTCGAGCAGCGCGACGCCGGCGAAGAGCGCGAGCACCACTGCCGAGGACACGGCCGCAGGGCTGCGGAACACGCGCCCCCAGGCGAGCCCGAGGTGGGCGTGGCGCGCGCAGTACGCGCCGTAGCCCGCGGCCGCCGCGACGAGCAGCCAGACGAGCGCGTCGGTCGCGAGGACCACCGGCATGCTACCGGAACCTCACGCGCGGGTCGGCCACCGTGTAGGAGATGTCGGTCAGGATGAGCGCCAGGATGTAGAGCACCGAGCCGATGAACACCATCGAGCGCACCACGGCGAAGTCCTGCGCCTGGATGGCGTCGATGGTGTAGCTGCCCAGGCCCGGGATGCCGAAGAACGACTCCTGCAGCAGGCTGCCGAGGAACAGGAACGGGATCGCGACCACCACGCCGGTGAGGATCGGGATCATGGCGTTCCTCAGCACGTGGCGGAACAGCACCACCGGCTCGGCCAGCCCCTTGGCGCGCGCGGTGCGCACGAAATCCTTGTTCATCTCCTCGAGGAACAGCGTGCGGTACAGCCGGCTCGCGCCGCCGATGCCGGCGATCACGCCGATCACCGCCGGCAGCACGAGGAAGCGCAGCGCATCCAGGCCGCCCTGGTAGCCCGAGATCGGCACCAGGTGCCAGAGCTTCGAGGCGATGAACTGCCCGCCGATGATGTAGAACAGCATCGAGATCGACATCATCACCACGCACAGCACCACGCCCCAGACGTCCAGGTAACTCGCGCGGAAGAACGCCATCAGCAGGGCGAAGGTGATGGCCACGCCCAGCCCCACGAAGAACACGGGGACCTGCAGCGCGAGGCTCGGCCACATGCGGGTCCCGATCTCGCTGGCGATGTCGCGCTTGTCCTCCGAGAAGCCGAAGTCGAAGACGAAGAGCTTCGCGGATTTCTGGAAGAAGATGGTTCTCGTCGCCTTCCCGTACAGGTTCTTCTCCTGCGCGTTCCAGAGCAGCGGCAGGGCGTATCCCCGCTCCTCCTTCCACTTCTGCACCGCCTCGGGCGTGACGCGGCGCGCGCCGAGCTGCATGCGCGCCATGTCGTCGGGCGTGTTGACGATGAAGAACAGCAGGAACGTGAGCAGGTTGACGCCGATCAGGATCGGCACCGCGTACAGCAGCCGGCGGACGATGTAGGCGAGCATCTACGCCGCGGGCCTCGCCGCCATTCGTTCACGTCTTCGATAGTTGAGAATGGCCGGAATCGTGGATGCAAGCAGGAAAATCAAGATGACAACGATCGGCCAGACCACCGGCTGGTTCCACGCGCGCCGCGCGGCCGCGCGCTTCACCGGGTCGATGCGCAGGTACTTCAGGTTGCTGCCCGACATCTCGTTCGCCTTGGCGTTGCCGAGCCAGCCGTGGAACAGCGCGAAGCTCTTCGGGTGGTAGCCGCCGATCCAGGGCGCGTCGTGGCGGAAGATCTCGGTCATGCGGTCGATGATGCGCTGCCGCTCGGGAGAGTTCGGCATGACGCGCATCTTCTCGAAGAGGGCATCGAACTCCGGGTTGGCGTAGTTGGCCGCGTTCTCGCCCTGGCTCTTCGCGCGGCTCTGCGGCCCGTGCAGCAGGAACATGAAGTTCTCCGGGTCGGGGTAGTCGGCGCTCCAGCCGACGATGAACAGCTGCGTGCTGCCCTTGCGCAGCTTCTCCTGGAAGCGGTTCCAGTCGGTCTGGCGCGGCTCGAACTGGATCGAGAGCTTGGCGAACTGCTTGCGGAACCAGTCGACCACCGACTTGTCCGCCGGGCCGCGCTGCGTGGTGTCGAGGTACAGCACCAGCGGCTCGCCGGTCTTCGCGTCGCGCCCGTCCGGGTAGCCCGCCTCGGCGAGCAGCCGCTGCGCCGCCTCGACCGGCCGGCGCTGCGCGCGGCCGTCGCGCCACTCGTGCGTCACCGGGTTCACCGACTCGCGTCCCTCGCGGTAGCCGAAGATCCCGGGCGCGAGCGGGCTCATCGACGCCACGCCGCGCCCGTTGGCGAAGATCGAGAGGTACTCCTCCCAGTCGACGGCGATGGCGAGCGCCTGGCGGAGCTTGCGCGCGCGCTCCGAGCCGCCGCCGACCACCGGGTCGAGCCAGTTCGCGCCGAGGTAGAAGATGGTCGGCTGGATCGAGGTGTCCAGCCGTATGCCGCGCGCCTCCATCTCCGGCGTGAGCGAGGCCTCGCCCTCCAGGGACACGCGCACCGCCTGGTCGAAATTGTCCGAGGCGATCCCGGAGACGTCGTAATAGCCCTGCAGGAACTTGTTCCACAGCGGGATCGCCTCCTTCTCCCGCGTGTAGACCGCCCGGTCGACGAACGGCATCGTCTTGCCGGCGTCGCCGAGCAGCCCGCGCGCCGCGTCGCCCCTGTCGCCCTCAGCCGGGTAGGGCTCGCCGCGGAAATTCGGATTCCGCTCCAGCACCATGCGCGAGTTCGGATCGTTCTCCTTCAGCATGAACGCGCCGGTGCCGACCGGCCACCAGTCGAGCGTGAAGTTCTTCTCCGCCATGCCCGGCTGGTGGAAGAACTTCTCCGCCTCCCACGGCATCGGCGCGAAGAACGGCATCGCCAGCCAGTAGACGAACTGCGGATAGCGGCCCTTCAGCGTCACGCGGTAGGTGTGCGCGTCCACGCGCCGCACGCCCTCGAGCGGGTGCTCGCGCAGGTCGAGCCATTCGCCGGGCTTCGCCGCCTGCCGCAGCCGCGCGGCGTACTCCTTCAGCCCCACGATGTATTCCTGCATCAGCCCGAAGATCGGCGAGTGCAGCTGCGGGTGCGCGAGCCGCTTGATCTGGTAGACGTAGTCGCCGGCGTCCAGCTCGCGCGTGCCGAGCGGGAGGTCGTAGGGGCTGTTCAAGGTTTGGATTTGTTTTTTCCCTAGTTTCAGGTTTTTTTGAACAAAACCGGGATGAGGCTGAAAACGAATGCCCGGCTGCAGGCGTATTTCATAAACCGTGAACTTGCCGCCCTCGATCTCCCTCGGCTGCGGGATCGCGGCGGCGGTGAGCGGAATGAGCTCATAAGGCCGCTTCAGGTAGTGGTACTGCAGCGGCGGCTCGTACACCTGGCGCGTGAACACCGCCTCGTCCGAGGTGTAGGACTGCGCCGGGTCGAGGTGCTTGGGCCGCTCGCCGAACACCGAGTAGAGGATGTTCTGCCCGCGCTCCGCCGCCGGGTACGGATCGTTCCACACCACGCCGCAGCCCCCCAGCAACGCGAACGAGAGGAGTAGCCAGCGCATGCCGGAAAGTATAATGCCCCGATGGGACTTCTCTCCGGAAAAAAAATACTCATCACCGGCGTGCTGAGCAACCGCTCGATCGCCTACGGCGTCGCGCGCGCCGCGCGCCGCGAGGGCGCCGAGCTCGCATTCACCTACGCGGGCGAACGCTTCCGGGATCGCGTCGCCGGCCTGGCGCGCGAGCTCGGGTCCGATATCGTGCTGCCGTGCGACGTCGCGAGCGATGCCGAGATCGAAGCGCTGTTCGTGTCGCTGCGCGGGCGCTGGGACGCGCTCGACGGCCTGCTGCACGCGATCGCGTTCGCGCCGCGCGAGGCGATCGCCGGCGAGCTGCTCGACGGCCTGTCGCGCGACGCCTTCCGCCAGGCGCACGAGATCTCGGCCTACAGCTTCCCGGCGCTCGCGAGGGCCGCGCTGCCGCTGATGCAGGGGCGCGCCGGCGCGATGCTCACCCTCACCTACCTCGGCGCCGAGCGCCAGATTCCCCACTACAACACCATGGGCCTCGCCAAGGCGAGCCTGGAGGCCTCGGTGCGCTATCTCGCCGCGAACCTCGGGCCGAAGGGCATCCGCGTCAACGCCATCTCGGCGGGCCCGATCAAGACGCTCGCCGCCGCGGGCATCGCCGGGTTCGGCAAGATCCTGAAGCACGTCGAGACCTTCGCGCCGCTGCGGCGCAACGTCACGATCGACGATGTCGGCAACGCGGCGGTATTCCTGCTCTCGGACCTCGCGGCGGGCATCACCGCGGAAATCCTGCACGTCGACGGCGGCTTCAACGTCGTGTCGGTGACCATCGCAGGCGAGAACGACGGGCCGGGAGAGCAGTAACCGTCATTCCCGCGAACGCGGGAATCCAGGTTTATTTTTTCTCGAGGTTTTCCCGGTTGACCTCGACCTTCGCGCGCGCGCGCAGGCTCGCCACGAAGGCCTCGAACTGCTCGCTGCCCGCGTCGCGGTCCAGGCGCGCCAGCGCCTCGGCCTTTTGCGGCGCGGGCGCCGCCTCGGCCTCGATCACCTTCGAGACGCGGTAGAGGGCGTAGCCCTGCTCGCCGCGCTCGACCCCCGCGTAGGCGGGGAGCTTGGAAGCGTCCACCGCCATCACGCGCCGCAGCGCCTCGGGCGGGAGGCCCTGCGCGTCGCGGCGCGACACCCGCTTCGGCGCCTCCCAGGCGAGGCCCGCGTCGCCGCCCTTGGCGAGCAGCGCGAGCTTCGCCGCGCCTTCCTTGCGCGCGAGCGCCGCCGCTTCGCGCCGCACGAGGCGCTGCGCGACCTCGACCTTCACCTCCTCGAACGCTCGCTGCTTCGCCGCCTGGTGCTCGGCGACGCGCGCCGCGACCAGCACGCCGGGCGAAACCTCGATCGCGTCGGTGTTGCGCTTCTGCTCGATCGACTCCGGCGAGAACAGCGTCGCGAGCAGCTTCGGGTGCGCGAGCGGCCCCAGCTCCGGGCGCGGCTGGCGCGTGATCCAGCCCGCGCTCTCGATCCTCAGCTTGTAGCGCTCGGCGGCGGGCTTGAGGCTGTCGGACTGCTCGTAGACGAGGTTGTTGAAGCCGTCGGCGGCCTCGGCGAAGCGCTTC
>JBFLYF010000138.1:0-8294 GCA_040756795.1 Pseudomonadota bacterium | reverse complement strand
CGGGATCCATGCGGGCTTTCAGCGCCTTGAGCACCGGCATGGCAAGGAGCGCGGAAAGTTTTCGGAATGGATTTCTTGAGAATTCCTGGCGCAGAAAGCTCACGATCATCGTGGCGACGCCCTCCGAGGCCTTCAGCACGGAATTGCCCACGAAGCCGTCGCAGACCACCACGTCGGTGGTTCCCTTGTAGATGTCGTCGCCCTCGACGTTGCCGTGGAAGTTGAGGCCGCTCGCGCGCAGCAGCTCGGCGGCCTGCTTCACGGTGTCGTTGCCCTTGATGTCCTCGATGCCGATGTTGAGCAACCCCACGCTCGGGCGCTCCTTGTGCTCCACGGCGCTCACCAGCATCGCGCCCATGACGCCGAACTGCATCAGCTGCTCGGGCGTGCAGTCGACGTTGGCGCCGAGGTCGAGCACATAGGTGTAGCCGCCGCGCATGTTGGGCAGCACGGTGGCGATCGCGGGCCGGTCGATCGCCGGCAGCGTCTTCAGCACGAAGCGCGAGATCGCCATCAGCGCGCCGGTGTTGCCCGCGCTCACGCAGGCGCTCGCCTCGCCGTTCTTCACCAGGTTGACCGCGACGCGCATCGACGAATCCTTCTTGTAGCGCATCGCCTGCACCGGCGGCTCGTCCATCGCCACGACCTCGGCGGCGTGGTGCACGCGCAGCCGCGGTCCCGCGGCCGCGCCGCGCGCGGCGAGCTCGGCCTGGATCGCGTCGCGCACGCCGACCAGCACCAGGTCCACCTCCGGGTCGGTGCGCTGGAAGTCGAGGCAGGCCGGAACCGTGACATGGGGGCCATGATCGCCCCCCATGCAGTCCACGGCGACGGTGATGTTCAGTCGCCCTTGCCCTTGGCGACCTTCTTGCCGCGGTAGTAGCCGCTCGGGCTGACGTGGTGCCGCAGGTGCGCCTCTCCCGTGGTCGGCTCGACCGCGAGCGCCGGCGCAGCGAGGCTGTCGTGCGAGCGGTGCATGCCGCGCTTGGACGGCGACTTCCGGTTCTGCTGGACTGCCATGTTCTGCTCCTTTGAAGAAAATTCAGTGCTTGGTGCCGCCCATCAGCCCGCGCAGGTCCGCGAACGGCGAGCTCAGACCCTCGCGCGGCTCCCCGGTCTCGCGCGCCGCGCAGCGCTCGTGCCGCGGCGCGATCGGCAGCGCGAGCACCAGCTCGTCCTCGATCAGGTCGTGCACCGGCATCTCGCGCCCCGCTACGATGCGCTCCGGCCCCTCGGCCTCGAGCGGCTCGGCGTCGATCTCGGCCTGCGACGCCGCGAGCAGCAGCGTCACCTCGATGCCGAGCGGCAACTCGAGCGCCCCGAGGCAGCGCTGGCAGGTGAGCTCCAGCTTGCCTTGCACCCGCAGCCTGAGCGCCGGCCGCCCCTGCGCCTGCGGCAACCCCTCGAGCTCGTAGCGTACAGAGCCGCTGCGGGCGCGCAGCGCGTCCTTCAGCCTCGGGAAATCCGCGAGCGGCCAGGCCCCCTGCAGCTTCGAGCCGGTCCTCGCGAATTCAAGGCCGTCGATGACCGGCTGGTGCGACATACGGGCGCGGATGGTATCATTTTGAAAAATCTCTGTCAAAACAAAGCCATGCCTTCATCCCGGACGGTCGTTCTTGCCTCGACCTCGAAGTACCGCCGGGCGCTCCTCGAGCGGCTCGGCTTCCCCTTCGAGTGCGCCGACCCGAAGACCGACGAGCTAGCGCTGCCCGGCGAGGCGCCGGGCCAGACCGCGCTGCGCCTCGCGGAAGCGAAAGCGCGCGCGGCGGCGCGGCGTTTTCCGGATGCGCTCATCATCGGCTCCGACCAGGTGGCCTCGTGCGACGGCGCGCGCCTGGAGAAGCCGGGAACGCACGAGAACGCCGTCCGGCAGCTCGCCGCGCTTTCGGGAAAAACCGCGAGCTTTGAAACCGCAGTGGCCGTGCTCGATGCGAAAGCGAACATGTTGAAGGCCAGGCTCGTCCCCTGCAACGTGACGTTCCGTACGCTCACCGCCGAGACGATCGAAAAATATCTGCGAAAAGAAAAGCCGTATGACTGCGCCGGCAGCGCGAAGGCCGAGGGTCTCGGCATCGCGCTCATCGCGCGCATCGAGACCGAGGACCCGACCTCGCTCGTCGGCCTGCCGCTGATCGCGCTCACCGAGCTGCTCGCCGCCGCCGGCATGCCCGTGCTGGGCTGATGCCCGGAACCCTCTACGCCATCCCCTCGCCGCTCGGCGGCAAAGCCGCCGACGCGCTGCCGGTATCCGCGTTGAGCATCATCAGAACCTTGAGATTCTTTTCTGTGGAAAATGCCAGGAGCGCGCGTGCGTTTCTTGGCGACGTTGGAATGCCCTGCCCGATCCAGGAATTGGAGATTTCCGTTCTCGACAAAGACTTTTCTAGAGAAATAGGCACCCTGAAGCACGGCGACTCTCTCGGTTTGCTCTCCGAAGCCGGCTGTCCAGCAATCGCGGACCCGGGAGCTTCCCTGATCGAAATAGCCCACCGCGAAAACATCCGCGTCGTGCCGCTCATCGGCCCTTCCTCGATCGTGCTCGCGCTGATGGCCTCCGGCCTCGAAGGCCAGCGTTTCGCCTTCTGCGGCTACCTGCCGCGCGAAGCGGAAGCGCGCAAGAAGCGCATCAAGGAACTCGAGGCGCGCTCGCGCAAGGAACGCGAGACTCAGATCTTTATCGAGACGCCTTATCGCAACGACGCGATGCTGGCGAGCCTTCTGGAAGTTCTTGCTCCCAGGACTTTGCTCTGCGTCGCGAGCGACCTGACGCTGAAGACGGAGGAAGTGAAGACCAAGCCCGTCGGACAGTGGCGCGCGGCGCACCATGCGATAGGCAAGCGGCCGACCGTGTTCCTGTTCGCTAGCGAATAATTCGATCTACGGCCTACCCGCCCCAGGCAAGTAGGCGGAGTGTGTTCAGATGTTCCGGGTGGTCCAGGCCGTCAAAAATGACTGAACAGTTCATCGACTGTCACCGGCTGAATACGATATAGATCGGGTAGCCGACAAAGGCGGCGAGCGCGGCGATCAGCAGGACGATCTTGAGCAGGATCTCCGGCGAGCGGATTCTTTCGAGGAGCCACCGTGTGTAGGAGCTGCCGTAGCGCTCCTTCCACTCCCGCTCCCAGCGTTCCCGGGACTGCGCCGCAAACCTGGCGTCGACCGAGGCCGCGATTTCGCGCGCTTTTTCGTAGTCAGCCTCGTCGACCCACAGCTTTGCCCGGCCGAACAGGGTCGGCGGGGTTTCGCGGGAGCGGATTGCGTTCGCCAGAAAAGCCTTGACGATCTCTTCGCGCTCCTCGGGCGAGTCTGGCGCGGGAAGACTCTTCAGTGGAACGCGAGCCCGGAGCGCGTAGCGAACTCGAGCAGCGCGCTGACGGCGCCGGCGCCGAAGCGGCGCGCGAGCTTCTCGGCGATGTTTTCCTTCTGCGTGTAGTCGACCACGTCCTCGGCCTTGACGACCTCGCGCGCCACCGAGTCGAGCGTGCCGATCGCGTCGGCGAGGCCGAGCTCGATGCTCTTCGGGCCGGTCCAGATCAGGCCCGAGAACATGTCGGGCGTCTCCTTCAGGCGCTTGCCGCGCCCCTCGCGCACCGCGGCGATGAACTGCTGGTGGATCTCGCCGATCAGCTGCTCGGCGATCTGCTTGTGCGACTCCTCGAGCGGCAGGAAGGGGTCGAGCAGCGCCTTGTTCTTGCCGGCGGTGATGAGCCTGCGCTCGACGCCGAGCTTTTCCATCAGCCCCACGACGCCGAAGTTGTCCATGCGCACGCCGATCGAGCCCACGATGCTGCCCTTGGAGACGTAGATCCGGTCCGCGGCCACCGCGGCGTAGTAGCCGCCCGAGGCGCACAGGTCCTCGACCACCGCGTAGACCGGCGTGGCGGGATACTTCTGGCGCAGCCGCCGCACCTCGTCGAAGATGTTCTGCGCCTGCACCGGGCTGCCGCCGGGCGAATTGATGCGCAGCACCACGCCCTGGGTGTTCTTGTCCTTGAACGCCGACTGCAGCGCGAGCGCCACCTTGTCGGCGCTCGCGTCGGTGCCCGGCGCGATCAGGCCCTTGATGTCGACCAGCGCGGTGTGCTTGCCGGCGCGCGTTTCGGCGCCCTCCTTCCAGTCGACCGCGAGCAGGATGATCACGGTAACGTAGGCGAAGGTGAGCAGCTTCCAGAAGATACCCCACAGGCGTGCGCGCCGCTGCTCCTTGAGCGCCGCGGTGGCGAGCTTCTCGATCAGCCCGCGCTCCCACTGTTCGTTGTCAGTCATCGCAGAATCCCTTGAAGTAGACCTTGCCGTCCCGCTCCTCGACCCGCAGCGCGACGAGCGGCGTGCCGCCGCAGGGCCCGCCGAGGCATTTGCCGCTCGCCGCCGCGTAGGTCGCGCCGTGCGTCGAGCATACCAAATCGCGCCCCTCGAGATCGAAGAATTCGCCCGCGCGCCAGTCGAGCTCCATCGGCATGTGGCCGCAGCGGTTCAGGTAGGCGCGCACGCGCCCCCCGAAGCGGACCGCGAACGCCGGCGCGCGCTCCCCGAAATACTCGACCTCGAAGCGCACGCCCTTGCCCGAGCTCTCGAGCGCGCCCGAGTCGCAGATCAGGAATTCGCCCTGATCCATTCGCGCAGCTCCTGCACGCTCGCCACCAGCGCGCGCGGCTCGAGCGCGCGCAGCGCCTCGCCCGGGTGCGCGCCGTAGGCCACCGCCACCGCGTCCACGCCCGCGCTGCGCGCCATCTCCAGGTCGTGCGAGGTATCGCCGACCATCAGCACTTGCGCCGGCAGCACCTCGACCTCGGCCATCAGCTCGAGCAGCATGGCAGGGTGAGGTTTCGGATTCGTTTCATCGGCGCAACGCGAGGCCTCGAAGTATCGTCCCAGGCCGGTAGCCTCGAGGGCGCGGTCCAGGCCCCGTCGGCTCTTGCCGGTCGCCACCGCGAGCCGCCGGCCGGCGGCCCGCAGCTCGCCGAGCAGCTCGCGCACCCCCGGGAACAGCTCCATCGCGTCCTCGCGCGCGCGGAAATGCCGGCGGTACGCCTCGACGAACTCGGCGTACTGCGCCGGGGGCAGCGACGGCACCGCGTGGCGCAACGAATCCTGCAGCCCGAGGCCGATGACGTGGCTCGCCCGCTCGCGCTCGGGCACCGGCAGCCCCAGGTCGCGCGCCGCCTCCTGGATCGACAGCGTGATCACCGCCGCCGAGTCCATCAGCGTGCCGTCCCAGTCAAAGACGATCAGCGGGTAGCGCAAGCTGCGCCTCCATGAAGCCGCGCAGCTCGCGCGGCAGCGGAGCCTCCAGGACGAGCCTTCTCCCGTCCACCGGATGCGCGAACGCGAGGCGCCGCGCGTGCAGGAAAAGCCGCTTCAGCCCCTGCCTCGCGAGCGCGCGGTTGAGCTCGAAGTCGCCGTACTTGTCGTCGCCCAGCACCGGGTGCCCTGCATGGGCGAGGTGCACGCGGATCTGATGCGTCCGGCCCGTCATGAGGCGAAGCTCCAGAGCGCTGAACTCCTTTCCTGCGTGCAGGGGTTTCACTCTTGTTACGGCAGTCTGTCCCTCGCTGTGGACGCTGACCCGCCTCTCCCCTTTGGCAGTGACATGCTTGTGCAGCGACTCCCGGAGCTCCCTCGCCCCACCCTGCCAGCGGCCTTTCACGACAGCAACGTAAATCTTCTCTACCTCACCCTCGCGCAGCATGCGGTGCAACTCGGTGAGCGCGCTGCGCTTCTTGGCGATGACGAGCAGCCCGGAGGTGTCGCGGTCCAGCCGGTGCGCGAGCTCGAGCAGCTTCGCCTGCGGGCGCGCGGCGCGCAGGGATTCGATGACGCCCTGGCTCACCCCGCTGCCGCCATGCACCGCCGTGCCTGAGGGTTTATCTATCACCAGAATGGATTCGTCTTCGAGTACCACGGGAAAAGCCAACGAAGGCAAAACCCTTGAAGTCATTGGCCTCGCAACCCGGACCGGAGGAACCCGAACCCTGTCCCCCACTTTCAGGCGGTAATCGGGCCGGATCCGGCCGCTGTTGACCCGGACCTCGCCGCTGCGAAGCACCCGGTAGACGTGGCTCTTGGGCACTCCCTTCAGGCGGCGCAGCAGGAAGTTGTCGATGCGCTGCGCAGCGCTCTCCTCGCCGACTTCAAGCCAGGTCGCCCTTGGCTTGCTTAAGTCATTCATTTTTATTATTATCCGCGTACTGGCCTCGCGTTGCGAGGCACAGGGACCGCAAGACGCGCTGGCAAGGAGCCGCGCGCGGGCCCCTGCGACACGCCTCCTGCCCGGCCGCGCGCCGGGCCCGAACCAGGGGTTAACCTCGCTCACCGTAAGCAGCGATTGCAGCGCAGACGCGCGCAAGTACAGCGTGGTCCATTTGACGGGTCTATCCCTTAAGGGAGAACACTGAGCATCCGGGCAACGGCTCTCCTGCGCGCGCAGGAGAAAACGCAGTGAAACGCATGTTGTTTAACGCGACGCAGCAGGAAGAGCTGCGCGTCGCCATCGTCGACGGGCAGAAGCTCGTCGACCTCGACATCGAGTCGGCAGCAAGGGAGCAGCGCAAGAGCAACATCTACAAGGGCATCATCACCCGGATCGAGCCGAGCCTCGAGGCCGCCTTCGTCGACTACGGCGAGGAGCGCCACGGCTTCCTGCCCTTCAAGGAAGTCGCCCGCAGCTATTTCAAGGACGGCGTCGACGTTGGCCGCGCCCGCATCCAGGACGCGCTCAAGGAGGGCCAGGACCTCGTCGTCCAGGTGGAGAAGGACGAGCGCGGCACCAAGGGCGCGGCGCTCACCACGTTCCTCAGCCTGGCCGGGCGCTACCTGGTGCTGATGCCGAACAACCCCCGCGGCGGCGGCGTCTCGCGCCGCGTCGAGGGCGAGGACCGCGACGAGCTGCGCGACGCCGTCGAGCGGCTGCAGGTGCCCGAGGGCATGAGCGTGATCGCGCGCACCGCGGCGATCGGGCGCTCGATCGAGGAGCTGCAGTGGGACCTCAATTACCTGCTGCAGCTGTGGCAGGCGATCGACGGCGCCGCCAAGGACTCCGAGAAGAAGCCCTTCCTCATCTACCTCGAGTCGAGCCTGGTGATCCGCGCGATCCGCGATTACTTCCATGCGGATATCGGCGAGATCCTGATCGACACCGAGGAGATCTACGAGCAGGCGCGCGCCTTCATGCAGACCGTGATGCCGGCCAACGTCGGCAAGGTGAAGCTGTACCGCGACGACGTGCCGCTGTTCTCGCGCTTCCAGATCGAGCACCAGATCGAGAGCGCCTACGGGCGCCAGGTCAACCTGCCCTCGGGCGGCGCAGTGGTGATCGACCACACCGAGGCGCTGGTCGCGATCGACGTCAACTCGGCGCGCGCCACCAAGGGGCACGACATCGAGGAGACCGCGTTCCGCACCAACCTCGAGGCGGCCGAGGAGATCGCGCGCCAGCTGCGCCTGCGCGACCTCGGCGGCCTGATCGTGGTCGATTTCATCGACATGGAATCGCAGAAGAACCAGCGCGAGGTCGAGAACTGCTTCCGCGACGCGCTGCGCCACGACCGGGCGCGCGTGCAGATCGGCAAGATCTCGCGCTTCGGCCTGATGGAGCTGTCGCGCCAGCGGCTGCAGCCCTCGCTGGAGGAGACCGCGCACATCAACTGCCCGCGCTGCAGCGGCACCGGCTTCATCCGCGGCACGGAATCCACCGCGCTGCACGTGCTGCGCATCGTGCAGGAAGAGGCGATGAAGGAGAACACCGGCGCGGTGCACGTGCAAGTGCCGGTCGACGTCGCCGCGTTCCTGCTGAACGAGAAGCGCGGCGAGATCCAGAAGCTCGAGGCGCGGCTCAAGGTGAACATCGTAATGGTGCCGAATGCGCACCTGGAGACGCCGCACTACAAGGTGCAGCGCCTGAAGCACGACGAGCTGAACCAGATGGAGCACGTCCCGGCGAGCTACGAGCTGGTCGAGGTGCCCGAGGAACCGCAGGCGCTCGCCAAGGAGGCCGAGCAGCAGAAGAAGGAGCGCCAGCAGGCCGCGGTGCAGGGCATCGTCCCGGAGCAGCCGGCGCCGGTGGTGCCGGAGCCGCGGCCGCAGCCGGCCGCAGCTGCCCCCGCCGCGCCCGTCCCGGTCCTGTCGGCGGAGGCCCGTCCGAGCATCCTCGGGCGCCTGTTCGGCTGGTTCAAGCCCGCAGAGAGGCCCGCCGAGCAGCCTGCGGCCGCAAACGAGCCGACCATGCGGGTGCAGCCTCCGCGGCGCGAGGAGCGGCCGCGCGAGGAGCCGCGCGAGCGCTTCGAAGCGCGCCG
>JBFLYF010000137.1:0-8302 GCA_040756795.1 Pseudomonadota bacterium | reverse complement strand
GATCACGAGCCGGCAGTAGGCTTGCGCGCGATTGCGCGCGTCGAACACGGTGCGCGAGCGGCGCGCGATCGCCACGACCGCGCAGCCGTAGCGGCGCTCGATTCGCGCGCGCTCGGGCAGGCGCAGGTCGCGCGTCAGGCCATCCCAGGCCAGTTCTCCGGCGAGGAACGAGCTCAGCCTCACCCGGTTGTAGGGCTCGCTTTCCTCGGCGCCGTAGAGCACGACCGGGAGCGCCGGGGCACGGCGCGCGAGCTCCTGCGCGACGCGCACGCCGGCCGGCCCGCTGCCAACGACGACGACCGGCGCCTCGGCGCCGAGCCGCATCGCTTCTGCCTCGAGCACTGCCGCCACGCGTCGTTCTCCAAAAATAAAAAGGCGTCCAGCCGCGCGCGCACGGATGCGCACGCTCGTCTGGACGCCTTTGTCCCGGCCCGCGCCAGAATTCGGACGAGCCGATTGCTTCTGTTGCAACGGACGTGCCAGGGAACGGATCAGCGAGCTAAATCAAGGAGCCAGGCGCATCGACACGCCGGGCGGGGCGGGCGGCATGCACTGCTGCGGTGCAGCATGTAAGGAGGTTGCACAAGTTTCAGGCATCTTCAGCCGAGCAGGTCCTGCATATCGATCACGGATTGCGCCACGTCGCCGATGCGCCGGTTCCGGTCCATCGCCATGCGCCGCAAGACGCGGTAGGCCTCCGCCTCCTCGAGGTTGCGGGAGCGCATGAGAATCCCCTTGGCGCGCTCGACGAGCTTGCGCTCCGAGAGCTTGAGGTTGGCCTCGGCGAGCTCCGCCCGGAGGCGCTGGAACTGCTCGAAGCGCGCGCAGGCGACATCCACGATCGCCTTGACGCGCTGCGCGTCGAGGCCGTCGACGATGTACGCCGACACGCCGGCCTGCACCGCGTCGCGGATCGCCTCGCCGCGATCGTCCGAGGCGAACATGACGATCGGGCGCGGGCTCGACTGGCTGACCACCACCAGATGCTCGAGCACGTCCCGCGAGGGCGACTCGGTGTCGATGATGATCACGTCGGGGCGCAGCTCCTCGACCTTGGCGAGCAGCGCGAGCGGCGAGGACAGCGTCGCCGCCACCTCATGGCCCGCCCTGCTCAGCCCTTCGCGCAGGACCGAGCCGCGCTCCTCTGATTCGTCTACGACCAGAACACGCATGCCCTCGAAATCTGCACGAACCGTGCCACGAATCCGGTCACAGGCATGCACTATGCTTGGGCGTATGGCCGTGAGCTTCTCTCGCGGGTCATTTCTCAGCCTCGCACCGGGCGGGTTTCATCGCATCGCCTACCTCGACTGGGGCAACACGGCGGCCGACCACGTGGTGGTGTGCGTGCACGGCCTGGCGCGCAACAGCCGCGACTTCGACTTCCTCGCGCGCTCGCTCGCGGGAGACTGCCGCGTGGTCTGCATGGACGTCGCCGGGCGCGGCGACAGCGAGTGGCTCGCGGACAAGAGCGACTATCGCTTCTCCACCTATCTCGCGGATGCGGCGACGCTGATCGCGCGCATCACCGCGCCCGCGCCGCCCGCGTTCTTCGGCACGTTCCGCGGACGGCGCGCGCCGCGCCCCGGCGCTTCGCGCGTCGACTGGGTCGGGACCTCGATGGGCGGCCTCATCGGCATGCTGCTCGCCGCCAAGCCCGGCTCGCCGATCCGGCGCCTGGTGCTGAACGACGTGGGCGCCTTCATTCCGTGGTCGGCGCTGTTCCGCCTCAAGGGCTACGTCGCGAACGGCACCGCGTTCGCAAGCCTCGCCGAGGTCGAGGCGTACCTGCGCGACGCCCTGAAGACCTTCGGGCCGCTCGGCGACGAGCATTGGCGGCATCTCGCCGAGCACAGCGTTTACGAAGCGGGCGAGGGCGCCGCCCGCTATCACCTGCGCTACGACCCCGGGATCGGCGTCACGCTGCGCGGCCACACCGATCCGGAGTTCCCGCTCGGGCCCAACATCCTCGCCGGGATCGACCTGTGGAGCGTCTGGGCCGAAATCCGCTGTCCTACGCTCATCCTGCGCGGCGCCGAGTCGGACGTGCTGTCGCGCGACACTCTGGAGCTGATGCGCTCGCTCAAGCCCGAGGTCGAGGTGCTCGAGCTTCCCGGGATCGGCCACGCCCCGGCGCTGATGAGCTACGATCAGATCGCGGCGCTGCGCGGCTTCCTGCTGGGCTGAGGAGGCGCCGCAAAAAGGAAGCTGAGGTTGACGTTTACGTTAACGTAAAGTAGGCTGGGCCGAGCCATGACCGACCTGTCCGAGTCGAAGAGCCTGCGCTACAAGGCGAAGCACAAGATCCGCTTCGTCACCGCGGCGAGCCTGTTCGACGGCCACGACGCCTCGATCAACATCATGCGCCGGATCCTGCAGGCCTCGGGCGCGGAGGTGATCCATCTCGGCCACAACCGCTCGGTCGACGAGGTGGTGAGCGCGGCGCTGCAGGAGGACGTGCAGGGAATCGCGGTCTCCTCCTACCAGGGCGGGCACATCGAGTACTTCAAGTACATGGTGGATCTGCTGAGGGAACGCGGCGGCGGCCACATCCGTGTCTTCGGCGGCGGCGGCGGCGTGATCGTGCCCACCGAGGTGAAGGAGCTGCAGGACTACGGCGTGGCGCGCATCTACTCGCCCGAGGACGGCCAGAGGATGGGCCTGCAGGGCATGATCAACGACATGCTCGCGCGCTGCGACTTCAGCCCGGTCGAGCAGCCGCCCGCGGAGCTGAAGGACGGGGATTTCAGGAGTCTGGCCAGAGTGATTTCCGCTCTCGAACTGGGTGTCTTGGAAGAAAAAATCAGGAAACAAATACTGCAAAAGGCAAAATCCCCATCCGTGCCTGTCCTCGGCGTCACCGGCACCGGCGGCTCCGGGAAGAGCTCGCTGACCGACGAGCTGGTGCGGCGCTTTCGGCTCGACCAGGGCGACCGCCTGCGGATCGCGATCCTCGCGGTCGATCCGTCGCGCAGGAAAACGGGCGGCGCGCTGCTCGGCGACCGCATCCGCATGAACGCGATCCACGGCGGCCCGGTGTTCATGCGCTCGCTCGCGACGCGCGCCTCCGGCGCCGAGATCGCGGCCTGCCTGCCCGAGGCGATCGCCGCGTGCCGCGCCGCGGGCTTCGACCTGGTGATCGCGGAGACCTCGGGCATCGGCCAGGGCGACGCGGCGATCGTGCCGCTGGTCGACTGCTCGCTCTACGTCATGACGCCCGAGTTCGGCGCCGCGAGCCAGCTCGAGAAGATCGACATGCTCGACTTCGCCGACTTCGTCGCCATCAACAAGTTCGACCGGCGCGGCGCCGAGGACGCGCTGCGCGACGTGAGGAAGCAATTGCAGCGCAACCGCGAGAGCTTCGCTCGCGATCCCGCGGAGATGCCGGTCTACGGCACCATCGCCTCGCGCTTCAACGACGACGGCGTGACGGCGCTCTATCAGGGAATCGCGGCGAGGCTGAAAGAAAAGGGCTTGAAGCATTCGCCGGGAATTCTTGCGAAAAACACGAGCAAGCATTCCTCGGACATCCACGTCGTCGTGCCACCCAAGCGCGTGCGCTACCTCGCCGAGATCGCCGAGTGCGTGCGCGGCTACCACCGCCACGCGCGCGAGCAGGCGCGCACCGCGCGCGCGCGGCAGCAGCTCGTGGCGGCGAAGGAGATGCTCGGCGCGGCCGCGCCGGCCGAGCTCGACGCCCTGATCGAGCAGAAGGGCGCGGCGCTCGATGCGCGCTCGAAGGCGCTGCTGCACGAATGGCCCGCGGTGCTCGAGGCGCACTCGGGCGACGAGCGCGTGGTCAAGGTGCGCGGCAAGGAGCTGCGCACCCAGCTGCGCACCGTCTCGCTCTCGGGCACGCACCTGCCGAAGGTCGCGCTGCCGCGCTTCGAGGACGCGGGCGAGATCCTGCGCTGGCGGCTGCGCGAGAACCTGCCCGGCGAGTTCCCGTTCACCGCGGGCGTGTTTCCGTTCAAGCGCGAGAACGAGGATCCGACGCGCATGTTCGCGGGCGAAGGCGACCCGTTCCGCACCAACCGGCGCTTCCACCTGCTGTCGCGCGAGATGCCGGCCAAGCGCCTCTCCACCGCGTTCGACTCGGTGACGCTGTACGGCTTCGACCCCGACGAGCGGCCCGACATCTACGGCAAGGTGGGCAACTCGGGCGTCTCGATCGCGACGCTCGAGGACATGAAGGTGCTCTACTCGGGCTTCGACCTGTGCTCGCCCGAGACCTCGGTGTCGATGACCATCAACGGCCCGGCGCCGACGATCCTCGCGATGTTCTTCAACACGGCCATCGACCAACAGGTCGAGAAGAAAAAGAAGGAACTTGGAAGAGATTTGAACCAAGGTGAAATAAGAAAGATTACTGCTCAAACCCTCTCCGCCGTCCGCGGAACCGTCCAGGCCGACATCCTCAAGGAGGACCAGGGGCAGAACACCTGCATCTTCTCCACCGAGTTCTCGCTCAAGGTGATGGGCGACATCCAGCAGTACTTCATCGAGCACAGGGTGAAGAACTTCTACTCGGTGTCGATCTCGGGCTACCACATCGCCGAGGCGGGCGCGAACCCGGTGAGCCAGCTCGCCTTCACGCTCGCCAACGGCTTCACCTTCGTAGAGGCTTACTTGGCGCGCGGCATGAAGATCGACGACTTCGCGCCGAACCTGTCGTTCTTCTTCAGCTACGGCATGGACCCCGAGTACGCCGTGCTCGGGCGCGTCGCGCGGCGCATCTGGGCGGTGGCGATGCGCGAGCGCTACGGCGCCAACGAGCGCAGCCAGAAGCTCAAGTTCCACTCGCAGACCTCGGGCCGCTCGCTGCACGCCCAGGAGATCGCCTTCAACGACATCCGCACCACGCTGCAGGCGCTGATCTCGACCTACGACAACACGAATTCGCTGCATACCAACGCCTACGACGAGGCGATCACCACGCCGACCGAGGAGTCGGTGCGCCGCGCCATGGCGATCCAGCTGATCCTCAACCGCGAGTGGGGCCTGGCGAAGAACGAGAACCCGAACCAAGGCTCGTTCGTCATCGAGGAGCTGACCGACCTGGTCGAGGAGGCGGTGCTGAAGGAGTTCGAGGCGATCTCGAGCCGCGGCGGCGTGCTCGGCGCGATGGAAACGGGGTATCAGCGCGGCAAGATCCAGGAGGAGTCGCTGCTCTACGAGCACAGGAAGCACGACGGCTCCTACCCGATCATCGGCGTCAACACCTTCCGCAACCCGCACGGCGACCCGGTGGCGCAGAAGCTCGAGCTCATCCGCTCCACCGAGGAGGAGAAGCAGTCCCAGCTAAAGAGGCTTAGAGAATTTCAAGGGAGGAATTCCTCAGAAGCCCCGGCAATGCTCGACCGCTTGCGCCAGGCGGTAATTCGGGACGAAAACGTCTTCGCGGTGCTGATGGACGCGGTGCGCGTGTGCTCGCTCGGGCAGATCACCCACGCCTTGTTCGAAGTGGGAGGCCAGTACCGGCGCAGCATGTGATCGGCGCTTAGAATAGCGGCGGTCATGCAACCAGGGGCGATTGCCCGCCGGCTCGCGGCGATCCTGTGCGCCGACGTGCAGGGCTACAGCCGTCTCATGGGCGGGGACGAAGAGGGCACGCTGCGCGCGCTCAAGGCCTCGCACGAGGTCATGGCGCGCCTGATCGGCGAATCGCGCGGCCGCGTGGTCAACGCGCCGGGGGACTCGGTGCTCGCCGAGTTCGGCAGCATCGTCGACGCGGTCTCCTGCGCGGTCGCGATCCAGGCCGAGCTCGCGCGCCGCAACCGCGACGTCCCGCCCGAGAGGCGCATGGCGTTCCGCATCGGCATCAACCTCGGCGACGTGATGGTGGACGGGGAGTCGATCTACGGCGACGGCGTCAACGTCGCGGCGCGCCTGGAGTCGCTCGCCGAGGGTGACGGCATCTGCATTTCCGGCAGCGCCTACGAGCAGGTCGCGGGCAAGCTCAAGTTCGGCTTCCAGGACCTCGGCGAGAAAGCGGTGAAAAACATCGAGCGGCCGGTGCATGTGTACCGCGTGCTTCCGGAGGGGGCGGCGGCCACGGGCGCGCGCGCGGCGCCGCGGGGCGGCGCCAAGGCCGCCGCCGACAAGCCCTCGATCGCCGTGCTGCCGTTCCAGAACATGAGCGGCGAGCCGGAGCAGGAGTATTTCAGCGACGGCATCACCGAGGACATCATCACCGACCTCTGCAAGCTCTCCGGGCTGCTGGTCATCGCGCGCAACTCGACCTTCACCTACAAGGGCAAGCCGGTCGACGTGCGCCAGGTCGGCAAGGAGTTCGGCGTCAGCCACGTGCTCGAAGGCAGCGTGCGCCGCGCCGGCGGGCGCGTGCGGATCACGGCGCAGCTGCTGGACTCGGCGAGCGCGCACCACCTCTGGGCCGAGCGCTACGACCGCGACCTGAGCGACATCTTCGCGCTGCAGGACGAGATCACGCGCGAGATCGTCGCCGCGCTCGACGTGAAGCTCGTGCGCGGTGAGCAGGCGGCGCTGTGGCGCAAGTCGCTCAAGCGGCCGGAGGCGCTCGATGCCTACTACCGCGGCCTCGACCAGCTGAATCGCATCACCCGCGAGGCGAACGTCCAGGCCGCGCGCTGCTTCGAGGAGGTGGTGCGCCTCGAGCCGGACTCGCCGCTCGGGCACCTCGGCGCCGCCTGGGCGCACCTGAGCGATTTCCGCTACGGCTGGAGCGACTCCGGGCCCGCCTCGCTCGAGCGCGCGGCGGCGCTTGCGCGCAAGGCCCTGGAGCTCGAAGAGGGCTGCGCGGATGCCCACGCGCTGCTCGGCTATCACCACCTGCTCGCCGGCAGGCACGCGGACGCGATCGCGGCCGGCGAGCGCTCGGTCGCGCTCAGCCCGAACCACGCCGACAACAGCGCGAACCTCGGCTGCTCGTACGCCGTTTCAGGCAAGCCCGCGGAGGCCGTGGCCGCGATGAAGCGCGCGATGCGCCTGAGCCCGGTCTACCCAGCCTGGTACCTGAACATCCTCGGCTTCGCGCATTACGTGCTCGGCGAGTTTGACCAGGCCGAGAGCGCCGTGCGCCTCGCGCTGGAGCGCGAGCCCGGCTACGCCGAATGCCGCCTCATTCTCGCCGCGGCACACCACGGGCGCGGGCGCGTCGAGGAGGCGAGGCACGAGGCGCAGGAAGTGCTGCGCCGCGATCCTGCCTTCCGCCTGAGCGGCTTCGCGGCGCGGCTCGCGATCGTCAAGGACCGCGCGCTGGTGGCGCGGCTGCTCGACCTGTTCCGCGAGCTCGGCTTGCAGTAGAGCCGCTTCGCGCCCCGCCTAGCCCAGTATTTCGCCGATGTGGCTGCGCGTCTCGAGGTCGGCGATGAACTCGCGCAGGTCGGGCTCGAGCGCGTCGCGCGCCGACACCATGCCGAGCGGCCGGCCGTCCTCGACCACCGGAACGTGGCGGAACTCGCCCTCGTACATGAGGTGCAGCGCGTGCGCGAAGGGCCGGTCGGGCGTGATGGTGCGCGGGCTGCGGGTCATCACCTCGGCCAGCAGCGTGCTCTCCGGGCTGCGCCCCTCGGCGACGACGCGGAACAGCACGTCGCGCTCGGTGAAGATCCCCGCCAGGCGCTCGCCGTCGACCACGAGCAGCGCGCCAACGCCGCTCTGCTTCATCAGGCGCGCGGCTTCAGCGACGCTCAGCCCGGCGCCGGCGGTCACGGGATGCTGGTCCTGGATGATGGTGCGAATCGGCCGCTGCGGCATGACGGACCTCCTCCGTTTTCGCCCCCCTGCCCGGCACTTTACTCTCCTCGCGCAACGCCGCGACGGAAAATTTTCGCTGCGGCGCAATTTCCGCGCCGCAGCGCGAAAGACCCCCGCGCGTAGAATGGCTCCCGGATGAGCATGCGCGGTTTCCTGGCGCGCGCCGCAGTCGCATCGGGCCTGGTCATGGCGTCACTCGTGTTTTGCGGCATCGCGCTCGAGGCCGGGCTTCGCGCCTTCGGCTACCCGTGGCGCGAGATGCGCTTCGTCTGCTACGACCCGATCATGGGAAACGTGTACTGCCCCGGCGTGCAGGGCCCGATCGCCGGCTTCTACGGGGTGCGGCAGCTGCGCACGAACGCGGACGGGGCGGCCGACCGCGACTATCCCGCCCTCAAGCCGGCGGGCACCTACCGCGTCGCGCTGCTCGGCGATTCCATTGTCGCGTCGCTCTATCTGGATCCGGCAGAACGGCTGGACAAGCTCTGGGAGGCCTCGTTGCCCCGGCTGCTCGGCCGTCGGGTCGAGGTGATGAACTTCGGAGTGCAGGGGACCGGCACCTGGG
>JBFLYF010000136.1:0-8331 GCA_040756795.1 Pseudomonadota bacterium | reverse complement strand
CAGGTCAAATTGTTTGGATCGCAAACAAAATCTCCGTCAAGGCGCGTTGCCGCAGCTGCTCGGCTACCGGCTGCGGCTCGCGCAGCAGGCGGTGTTCCGCGACTTCGCCGCGAGCGTGCACGGCCTGTCGCCCGGGCGTGTCGGAGTGCTGGTCTACATTGACGCCAATCCGGGCGTGACCCAGAGCCGGCTCGCCGAGGCCGCGCAGCGCGACCGCTCGACCATGGTGGGCGTGCTCGATCAGCTCCAGGCGCGCGGGCTGATCGAGCGGCGGCGCGGACGCGACCGGCGCACCAACGGCCTGTGGCTGACGCGCGCCGGGCGCGGCCTGCTCGCGCGCGCGCTGCGCGCGATCGCCGCGCACGAGCGGCGCATCGCTTCGCGCCTCTCGGCCGCCGAGCGGCGGCAACTCCTCGAGCTGCTCGGCCGGATCGCGGGGTAAAAAAAAGGGGCGCTCGCGCGCCCCTTCGGGACCAGGAGAGAAATCCCGCCGCGCTACATGCGGTAGGCGGCTTCGCCGTGCGAGGCGACGTCCAGCCCCTCGCGCTCCTCCTCTTCGGTGACGCGCAGGCCGATCGTCAGGTCGACCAGCTTGTAGGCGATGAAGGCGACCACGCCGGACCAGACGATGGTGGTGACGACGCCCTTGAACTGGATCCAGAGCTGCGCCCCCATGCCGGGAAAGCCGACCTTGCCGGTCACCCAGTCCTCCA
Organism: Pseudomonadota bacterium; assembly: GCA_040756795.1. Lineage (GTDB taxonomy): Bacteria > Pseudomonadota > Gammaproteobacteria > Burkholderiales > SG8-39 > RBG-16-66-20. The sequence goes on along the minus strand of JBFLYF010000136.1, from coordinate 7,618 downwards.
CCAGCCCCGGCCCGCCGAGCGAGGGATCGTTGAAGATCCCCGTGAGCAGGGCGCCGAGGATGCCGCCCACCGCGTGCACGCCGAAGACGTCGAGCGAGTCGTCCGCGCCGAGCATCTTCTTCAGGCCGCTCACGCCCCAGAGGCAGACCAGGCCCGCCGCCGTGCCGATGACGAACGCTCCCGGGATGCCGACGTTGCCCGCGGCCGGGGTGATCGCGACCAGGCCCGCGACCGCGCCCGAGGCCGCCCCCAGCATCGAGGGCTTGCCCTTGAAGATCGCCTCGCCCAGGATCCACGAGAGCACCGCGCAGGCGGTGGCGAGGTAGGTGTTGATGAACGCGAGCACCGCGGAACTGTTCGCCTCGAGCGCCGAGCCGGCGTTGAAGCCGAACCAGCCGGTCCACAGCAGCGCCGCGCCGATCATGGTGAGCGTCAGGTTGTGCGGCGGCATCGCCTCCTTGCCGTAGCCGATGCGCTTGCCGTAGAGGTACGCCCCGACCAGGCCCGCCACGCCGGCGTTGATGTGCACCACGGTGCCGCCGGCGAAATCGAGCGCGCCCCACTGCCAGATCTGTCCGGCCTTGGCGTTCAGCGCCTCGACCAGCTTCGGATCCGTGTAGGCATCCGGCCCCATCCAGAACCAGACCATGTGCGCGATCGGCGCGTAGCTGAACGTGAACCACAGCGCGATGAAGACGAGCACCGCGGAGAACTTCGCGCGCTCGGCGAACGCCCCCAGCACCAGGCAGCAGGTGATGGCGGCGAAGGTCGCCTGGAAGGCGACGAACACGAGCTCCTGGATCGGCGTGTTCTTGCTGAAGGTCGCCGCCATCGCGAACTCGCCCTTCGCCGAGTCGAAGGTGCCTTTCAGGAACAGGCGATCGAAGCCGCCGAAGTAGGCGTTGCCCTCGGTGAACGCGAGGCTGTAGCCGTAGATGCACCACAGCACCGTGACCAGCGAGAACACCACGAACACCTGCATCAGCATCGAGAGCGCGTTCTTCGAGCGCACCATGCCGCCGTAGAACAGCGCCAGCGCCGGCACGCTCATCATCAGCACCAGCAGCGTCGAGGTGAGCATCCAGGCGACGTCGCCCTTGTTGGGCGTCGGCGCCGGCTTCGCCTCCTCCTTTTTCGGCTCGGCCTTCGCGGGCTCGGCCTTCGCGGCCTCCGCGGCGGGCTTCTCCGGCGCCTTGTCCTTGTCCTGGGCGCCGGCTCCCCCCGCCAGCGCGAACAGCGCGAACGTCGCTACGATTGCAATCAGCTTCTTCATCGGATTCTCCCTAGAGCGCCGCGGCGTCGGTTTCGCCGGTGCGGATGCGCACGACCTTTTCCAGGTCGAACACGAAGATCTTGCCGTCGCCGATCTTGCCGGTGTTGGCCGCCTTCTCGATCGCCTCGAGCGCGCGCTCCAGCAGCTCGGTCTTGATCGCCGCCTCGATCTTCACCTTCGGCAGGAAATCGACCACGTATTCGGCGCCGCGATAGAGCTCGGTGTGCCCCTTCTGCCGGCCGAAGCCCTTCACTTCGGTGACCGTGATGCCCTGCACGCCGATGCCCGAGAGCGCTTCGCGCACCTCGTCGAGCTTGAACGGCTTGATGATGGCCGTGACCAGTTTCATGGCGTTTCCTGCCTCAGAAGGTCTTGCTGACCGAGATCACGAGCGTGCTGCGGCCGGCGTCCTTGGTCCGGGTGCCGAAGGTGCCGGCGCTGTCCTGCGAGCTTGCGAAGCAGTAGAAGCCCAGGTTCGCGGCATTGCAGCTGCCCTTTGCGTTGGTGTCGATGTAGGACACCGCGAACAGCCAGCCCGAGATGTCCTTGGTGACGCCGATCTTCCAGTCGGTGTAGTTGCCCTTGGTGAGATCGGTGCCGGTGCTCCAGCCCTTCAGCTTGAAGCTGCCCACGTGCCCTACGATCCCCCAGCCGTTGCCGAGGTCATAGGTGCCGCTGAGGTCCCAGTAATGCGAGTCCTCCGTGCCCGGGAGGGAGAAGTAGTCGTCCAGGGCGTGAAAGTACTTGAGCGAGAGCCACTTCCAGCTGCCGCCGATGTAGAACTCCTTGTTGTCGACTTTGCCCGAATGGGTCTTGCTTGCATCGCGCGGGTTGACGAAGACCGCCGCGTTGGCATTGGTGCCAGGGTAGTAGTAGTAGATGGCCCCGACATCCAGGCCCCAGTCACCCCAGGATTTCTTCCAGCCGCCGTAGAAGTCCATCTCGAGATTGCCGTCGGGGAAGCCGGCGCCGCTGCTGACGTTGGAGTTCCAGTTGCCGAGGTAGATGCCGCTCGCGTGGCTGTAGTCGACGCCGCCCTGCAGCGCGGGCTTGCCGAAGGTCTGGTCGATGCCGCGGAACCGGTAGCTGCTGAAAAGCCCCAGGTTCCCGCTGATCGTGTGCGGCGAGGCCTCTTTCTTGTCCTGAGCGGCGGCAAGGCCGGGGATCGCCAGAAGCGAAGCGACGGAGGCGGCAAGCAATGTCTTGCGCATGGGTAGATCTCCCTGAAATGGATGGACGCTCCTGATGATTAGCACGTCGTATGCCAGATCGATAAGAACGACGAATCAACACGTTATACATATCCATACCGGATGACAGATTCATGGCGCACTGTTCTGGTGCGCAAGTACCCCCTTCTGCCCGAAGGCGGTGCGCGCCCCCTGGAGTACCCTCGCCGCCATGACGAACCCGGAAATGCTCGATGAAATGCGCCGGCGCATCTCCGAGGCGCTGCGCGCGTCGCCCGCGCAGGACCTGGAGAGAAACCTGCACGCGCTCGCGGCGGCGTTCTTCGAGCGCTTCGACCTGGCCACGCGCGAGGACTTCGAGGTGCAGAAAAAGCTCCTCGAGCGCGCCCAGGCGAAGCTCGCCGCGCTGGAGGCGCGCGTCGCCGAGCTCGAGGCGCGCAAGCCCGCTCGGTAAACCCCGCACGCGGCGGGCGCGTTGTTCGCCGCAGGAGGCTCAATGTCGCTGGCAAGCGTGGCGAGCCGCGCGCTCGCGGGCATCGATGCGCCCGAGGTGGCCGTGGAGGTGCACCTCGGCCCGGGGCTGCCCGCCTTCGCGATCGTCGGGCTGCCCGACGCCGAGGTACGCGAGGCAAAGGACCGTGTGCGTGCGGCGCTCAACCACACGCGCTTCGAATTCCCGGCACGGCGCATCACGGTGAATCTCGCGCCGGCGGATCTGCCGAAGGACTCCGGCAGGTTCGATCTGCCGATCGCGCTCGGCATCCTGGCCGCGAGCGGCCAGATCGCGCCCGAGGCGCTCGCCGCGCACGAGTTCGCGGGCGAGCTCTCGCTCACCGGGGAGCTGAGGCCCGTGCGCGGCGCGCTCGCCATGGCGCTGCGCGTGCGCGAGGCGGCGCGCGCCTTTGTCCTGCCCGAGGCGAACGCGCCGCAGGCCGCGCTCGCCGAAGGCGCGCGCATCCTGCCGGCGAAGACGCTGCTCGAGGTGGTCGCGCACCTCACCGGCGAGGCGCCGTTGCCGCGCTTTGCTGCGAGCACGCAGGCGCTGCGCCGCGCCTACGCCGATTTTTCCGACGTCAAGGGCCAGCCGCAGGCCAAGCGCGCGCTCGAAGTCGCCGCCGCGGGCGGGCACAGCCTGCTCATGATCGGGCCGCCCGGCACCGGCAAGTCGATGCTCGCCGCGCGCCTTGCGGGCATCCTGCCGCCGATGAGCGAGGCCGAGGCGCTCGAAGTGGCGGCGATCCACTCGGTATCGAGCGCGGGCTTCGAGGCCGCGCGCTGGGGCGAGCGGCCTTACCGCGCGCCGCACCACAGCGCCTCGGGCGCGGCCATGGTGGGCGGCGGCAACCTGCCGCGGCCGGGCGAGATCTCGCTCGCGCATCGCGGCGTGCTGTTTCTGGACGAGCTGCCCGAGTTCGACCGCGACGTGCTCGAGGCGCTGCGCGAGCCGCTCGAATCCGGCCGCGTCTCGATCTCGCGCGCCGCGCGCCAGTCGCAGTTCCCGGCGCGCTTCCAGCTCGTCGCCGCGATGAACCCCTGCCCCTGCGGCCACTGCGGCTCGCCCGCCGGGCGCTGCCGCTGCACGCCGGAGCGCATCGCGCGCTACCGCGGGCGCGTCTCCGGGCCCCTTGCCGACCGCATCGACATCAAGCTCGAAGTGCCTGCGCCGCGCGAGTCCGAGCTGGTCGCACCGGCGAGCGGCGAGTCATCCGCGCTCATCAAGTCGAGGGTCGAAAAAGCCCATGCGATCCAGCTCGCGCGGCAGGGCATGCCGAACGCCCTGCTCGGCACGCGCGAGATCGACCGGCACTGCGAAACCGACAAGGAGGGCGACCGGCTGCTGCGCCACGCGCTCGCGCGCCTCATGCTCTCGGCGCGGGCGTATCACCGCGTGCTGCGCGTGGCGCGCACCATCGCCGACCTCGCGGGCGAAGCCGCGGTCCGCGCCGCGCACATCGCCGAGGCGATCCAGTACCGGCGGCTCGACGCGAGCTTCTGACGTATATTCGCCGCCGATGGCGACCTACGCGATCGGGGACGTGCAAGGCTGCTTCGACGAGCTGCAGGCGCTGCTTGCGCGCATCGGTTTCGATCCCGCGCGCGACCGGCTGTGGTTCGTGGGTGACCTCGTCAACCGTGGCCCGAAGTCGCTCGAGGTGCTCCGGTTCGTAAGATCTCTTGAAGAAAAAGCAATAACAATTCTGGGAAACCATGATCTTCACTTGGTTACCCAGCACGAAGGCTTCGAGAGGAAGCGCAAGGACGACACCTTCACCGATGTGCTCGCCGCGCCTGATCGCAAGGAGCTGGTCGACTGGCTGCGCACGCGGCCGATGATGCACGCCGAGGGCAACTGGGCGATGGTGCACGCGGGGTTGGTGCCTCAGTGGAGCATCGATTTCGCGGTTTCCCTGGGAAGAGAAGTCGAAAAAGCATTGGCGGCGCCGAGCCATCGCGATTTCCTTGCAAACATGTACGGCAGCAAGCCCGAGCGCTGGGACGATGCGCTCACCGGCTGGGACCGGCTGCGGGTGATCGTCAACGCCATGACGCGCATGCGCTTTTGCACGCCCGACGGTCTGATGGAGTTCAAGGAGACCGGCAAGAACCCCCCGCCGGGCTTTTTCCCTTGGTTCGAAACGAGAAAAGCGCCTGAACAGCAAGTCGTGTTCGGTCATTGGTCCTCCGCGGGGCTGCAGCTGAATTACCGCATCGCCGGGCTCGACACCGGCTGCGTCTGGGGTGGGGCGCTTTCCGCACTGCGGCTTGAGGACCGCTGGCTCGTACAGGTACCCTCGCCCGGCTACCAACCCATCAAGGAAGGCCGATGAGCGATTGCATCTTCTGCAAGCTGGTGGCCGGGCAGATTCCCGCGACGCGCGTCTACGAGGACGAGCACACGCTCGCCTTCATGGATATCGGGCAGGTCAACCCCGGGCACGTGCTGGTGGCGGTGAAAAAGCACGCCGCGAACGTCTACGAGCTGGATGACACGCAGGCGGCGGCGATCGCGCGCGCCTGCCGCAAGATCGCCACGGTCTTGAACCAGGCCTTCAAGCCGGAAGGACTTTCGGTCTACCAGGCGAACGGCAAGGCGGCGGGGCAGACGGTGTTTCACTACCACGTGCACCTGCTGCCGCGCCACGCGGGCGACGGCATGGAGCTCGTCTGGCCGGTGAAGAATCCGCCGCGCGAGAGGCTCGAGGAGTACGCGGCGAGGATCCGCTCAGCGCTCGGCTAATTCCAGGGCGAGTACTGGAAGGCGCGCCGGAAGCGCTCCTCGATCTCCTCGCGCGCGGGGCGGTGGTTCTGCGCGCCGCGCCGCGCGATCTTGATCGCGCCCATCACCGAGGCGAGGCGCCCGGTGCTCGGCCAGTCCCAGCCGCGCGCGATGCCGTAGAGCAGGCCCGCGCGGTAGGCGTCGCCGCAACCGGTCGGGTCGAGCACCGCGTCGGCGTGCACGGCCGGGATCTCGTGGCGCTTGCCCCCGGCGAGCACCACCGAGCCCTGGGCGCCCATGGTCGCAACCAGCGCCTTGAGCTCGGCGGCGAGCGACTCGAGCGTGCGTCCGGTCTTTTCTTCCAGGAGCTTGCCCTCGTAGTCGTTGACCGCGACGTAGGAGGCGAGGCGCACCATCTCGAGCAGCTCCTCGCGCGAGAACATCGGCAGCCCCTGCCCCGGATCGAAGAGGAACGGAACGCCGTGCTCGGCGCATTGCCGCGAGTGCTCGAGCATGCCCTGCTTGCCGTCCGGGCCGATGATCGCCAGGCCCGCGCCGAGCTCTGCGCCGATGCGGTTCCGGTGCGAGAAGTTCATCGCCCCCGGGTGAAACGCGGTGATCTGGTTGTCGTCGAGGTCGGTGGTGATGAAGGCCTGCGCCGTGAACTGGCCTTCGATGCGCTTCAGCAGCCCGGCGTCGATGCCGAGGCGCTCGAGCCGGTACAGGTAGGGCTGGATGTCCTCGCCGACGGTGGCCATGAGCAGCGCGTCCTCGCCGAGCAGCTTCAGGTTGTAGGCGATGTTGCCCGCGGTGCCGCCGAACTCGCGCCGCATCTCCGGGGTGAGGAAGCACACGTTGAGGATGTGCAGCTGGTCGGCGAGCAAGTGGTTGCGGAAGCGGTCCGGGAACACCATGATGGTGTCGTAGGCGATCGAGCCTGTGACCAGCGTCCTGCCGCGGCTCATAGGAAGAACAGCTTCATCTCGTAGCCGACCGCGCTCAGCCCGCTGATGTCGAAATGAATCCGCAGCGCGACATCCGCGCCGCCCTCGATGCCCCGGGCGATGCGCTTCCCGGCCGCCGCGCCCAGGTAGTCGGCGGGCCTGAGCACGCGCCGGGCGACGACCTGGTCGCGCACGTCCTTCAGCGCGAGCTCCAGCGCCGGGTACTCCTGCGAATACGGCGCCTGGTTGCGAAACGTCGCGCTCAGCACGATCACGTTCTCCCTGCGGCCGTCCATCTCGAGCGCCGAGGACTCGATCGAAAGCAGCTTGGGACTGCGCGGCAGCTTGACCTCGCAGGCCAGCAACGCGCAGGCGGAGACGAAATACAGCCGGGCATCCGGAAACCTGGCGCTGATCTCGTTGCGGTACTGCAGCGACTGCGCCGCGAGCGCCACGAATCCGAGCAGCGAGGCGAGAAACCAGACGAGGCGCCGCTTCGGCCGCGGCGGCTCGTCCAGGAACTCGGGGACCGCGGCATCCTGGTTGGCGGCATCGCCCGTGGCGGCGAGCGCCGGGAGCCTGCGCGCCGACTCGAACAGCGCGAGCTGCGGCGAGGGCTCGGGCTCCGCGGGGGCGGCCTGCGGCGCGCCGCCTTCGGCGACGAGCGCCGCGACGCCGTCGAAGACGCTCGAGCACTTGCCGCAGCGCACCTTGCCGCCGCGCGCCGAGAGCTGCGCCGGCTGCACGCGGAAGGCGGTGCCGCAGGTCGGGCAGCGCGTGGTGAGGCTCATGCCGGTCCGCGGGCGGCGAATCTCACCGGCGCCGGCCCTCCAGCAGGACCCAGTCCTCCTCGGCGGCGCCCGCCCGGATGTCGAAGTCGGCGGCATAAGCCGCGAGCACTCCGGCCGCCTGCGAGGCGAGGATGCCGGAGAGCGCGATCCGCCCGCCGCGACGCGTGCGCGCCGCGAGCTCGGGCTCGAGCGCGACCAGCGGA
>JBFLYF010000135.1:0-8355 GCA_040756795.1 Pseudomonadota bacterium | reverse complement strand
CCAGGTTGTGGTTGAGCACGTCCGGCGGCGCCGCGGCGAGGATTTCCAGTGCCCGCGCGAGGCGCCCGCGGAAGTCGGGAACCAGGATCTCGATGGTTGTTTTCGGCGAGGCTTTTCGAATGGAAGAAATACATTCGACAAAGTGGGCGGCGCCGCCGTCCCTCAGGTCGTCCCGGTCGACGCTCGTTACCACGACGTAGGCGAGGCCGAGCGCGGCGACCGTCTCGGCGAGCTGGCGCGGCTCCTCGGCGTCGGGCGCGAGCGGCCGGCCGTGCGCGACGTCGCAGAACGGGCAGCGGCGCGTGCAGATGTCCCCCAGGATCATGAAGGTCGCCGTGCCGCGGCCGAAGCACTCGGCGATGTTTGGGCAGGAGGCCTCCTCGCACACGGTGTGCAGGCGCCGCTCGCGCAGGATGCGCTTGACGTCGTAGAAGCGCGATGCGCCGCTCGCCGCGCGCACGCGGATCCAGCCGGGCTTGGGCAGCGCCTCCCTGCGGAAAAAGCGCAGGCGCGCGGTCTTGGCCGCGCCCTTCTCCTTTACGCCGGGCTCACGCATTCTCTATTTTTTCCCAGAGAATTTCCGCGAGGCGCGGACCGGCCGTTTCGACCGACGCCGCGAACCCCAGGTCCCTCATCTGCGTCACGGCAAGTCCGGGGTAGCCGCAGGGATCGATCGCCGCGAAGGGCGCGAGATCCATGTCCACGTTGAGCGCGAGCCCGTGGTAGGCGCAGCCGCGCGAGACGCGGATGCCGAGCGCGGCGATCTTCGCGCCGCCGACGTAGATGCCCGGCGCTCCGGGGCGGCGCTCGCCTTTCCCGCCGAGGAGGTCGATCACCGATTGCTCCAGCAGCCAGACGAAGCGCTTCACCTTGAGCGCACGCCGCGCGAGGTCGATGAGCGTGTACATCACGAGCTGCCCGGGCCCATGGTAGGTGATCTCGCCGCCCCGCTCGGCCTTGACCACCGGGATCCCGTTCGCAACGCGCGGCCCGTGGACGGGATCGGCGCCCAGGCCGAGCGTGTAAACCGGCGAGTGCTCGAGCAGCCAGAGCTCGTCCGGTGTCGCGCCGTCGCGCCGCGCATTGAACTCGCGCATCGCGATACGGGTCGGCTCGTACTCGACCCGTCCGAGATTCCTTATGCAAACCCCCTCGGTAACCAGCATCACAGCACCATCACCACCGCAGGGTGGTCGCAGAGCTCCTGGTAGAGCGCATCGAGCTGCTCGCGCGAGGTCGCGTTCACGGTGACGGTGAGGCCGAGGTACTTGCCCTCGCGGCTCGGCCGCGTCTCGATGCTCGAGGGCTCGAAGTCGGGCGCATGGCGCCGCACGATCTCGACCACCGCTTTCGCGAAACCGCCTTCGCGCCGTCCCATGATCTTGATCGGGAACGCGGTCGGAAAGGCGAGCGCCGCAACCGGCTCAGGCAGCCTGGCGTTCCTTGCCTGCACGCATGACCTTCTGCTTGAACTCCTGATAGAGCCGGTACACCTGGCGGAACAGCGGCCCCGGCTTGCCGCTGCCGACGGGCTTGCCATCCAGCGACACGATGGCGAGCACCTCCTTCGAGGACGAGGTGACCCAGAGCTCGTCGGCGGCACGCGCCTCGGGCTCGGTGACGTCGCGGAACTCGAGCGGCAGCCCCGCCCCGGTGACGAGCTCGACCACCACGTCGTAGGTGATCCCGGGCAGGATCAGGTTCGACTTGGGCGGGGACTGGATCACGCCGCGGCGCACGACGAACACGTTCGAGGCCGAGGCCTCGGTGAGCCTGCCGTCGCGGAACAGGATCGTCTCGGCCGCGCCCGCGTCCGCCGACACCTGGCGCAGCAGCACGTTGCCGATGAGCGAGATCGACTTGATGTCGCAATGCAGCCAGCGGTCGTCGGCCGCCGAGACCGCCGCGGCGCCGCGCTCTACGAGCTCCGCGGCGGGCGCGACCAGCGGGTTTGCCATCATGAACACCGTCGGCGCGACGTCCGTCGGAAAAGCGTGATCGCGCTTCGCCACGCCGCGCGTCACCTGCAGGTAGACGCCCTGGTCCTCGAACGGCTGCTTTGCGATGAGCTGCGCGAACAGGTCGCGCCACTCGGCGCGGCCGTGGGGATTGCGGATCCTGACGGCGGCGAGGCTGCGTTCCAGGCGCGCGAGGTGCTCCTCGAGCCGGAACGGCACGCGCGAGTACACCGGCACCAGCTCGTAGACGCCGTCGCCGAAGATGAAGCCCCGGTCGAGCACCGGCACGCGCGCCTCCTCGACCGGCAGGAATTTGCCGTTCAGAAAGACCATCGACGCCCCGCTCTCGCGCGTCACCGCATCCACAGCTTGAGTGTATCCCATGCCCGCCCGAAAAGCCCCGCTTCGGGCATCGCCTCGAGCGCGACCACGGGATACTCGCCGAGCGGCTTGCCCTCGAGCGTGACGCGCAGCATGCCGACGCGCGCGCCCTCGGCCACCGGCGCGATGAGCGGCTGCAGCGACAAGAGCTCCGCCTTGAGCTTCGCCGCCTCGCCCTTGGGCACCGTCACCACCATGTCGCCGCGGAAACCCGCCTTGAGCATGGCGCGCGCGCCCTTGTAGACCTCGATCTCCTTCACCGGCGCGCCGGCCGCGTAGAGGCGCACCGCATCGAAGAACTGGAAGCCCCAGTTGAGCAGCTTCTGCGATTCCTGCGCGCGCGTCGACTCCGAAGTCGAGCCGAGCAGCACCGAGAGCAGGCGCCTCTGGCCGCGCCTGGAGGAGGCGATCAGGCAGTAGCCCGCGGCTTCGGTGAAGCCGGTCTTTACGCCGTCGACCGTGGGATCGAGCCACAGCAGCCGGTTGCGATTCGGCTGCGTGATGCCGTTGTAGCGGAACTCGCGCTGCGAGTAGTACTGCGCGTAGCGCTCCGCATGGTCGCGGATCAGCGCCGCGGCGAGGATCTCGAGGTCGCGCGCGGTCGAGTAGTGCTGCGGGTCGGGCAGCCCTGTCGCGTTCATGAAGCGGCTGTTCCTCATGCCCAGGCGCGCCGCCTCGCGGTTCATGAGCGCGGCGAAGGCCTCCTCCGACCCCGCGACCAGCTCGGCGAGCGCGATGCAGGCGTCGTTGCCCGACTGCACCACCATGCCGCGGATCAGGTCCTCGACGCTCACCGGCTTTCGCGGCTCGATGAACATGCGCGAGCCGGGCGCCTTCCAGGCTCGCTCGGAGACCGCGACCTGCTGCTCGAGCGAGATCCGCTTCTCCTTCAGCGCGCCGAACACCAGGTACGCCGTCATCAGCTTGGTGAGCGAGGCCGGCTCGAAGCGCTCGTCGGGCTTTTCGGCGGCCAGGATCTGGCCGCTCGAAACGTCGGCGAGCATCCAGGCGCGGCCGACGAGCTGCGGCGCGGGCGGTGTCTGCGCGGGCGCGGCAAGCGCGGAGAAAAGGAGAACGGCGGCGACGAGTGAGCAGCGCATCGCTGAGGCGAATCGGGGAAAGGCCGCCATTATAGCGGCCGGCGCGTTGTCGCTAGCGCGCGACGAAGAGCGGCTCGAGGCTGAGCTGCGAGCGGATGCGTTCCGCGATCGGCCGCGCTTCCTCCCGCGAGCGATAGGGCCCGATGTGCAGCCGGAACACGCCGCCCGAGCCGATCAGCCGCAGCCCGTCGGCGAGCGAGCCGAGCTCGCGCGCCAGGCGCACGCGGAAGCTCTCGGCGTTCTCGCGCCCGGCGAAAGCCCCGAGCTGCAGGTACACGCCGGATGCGGGTTGCGGCGGTTCGGCTTCTTCGGCGCGCGCGCCCGGCGGCGGCGGCGCGGCGACGAGCGTCGCCTCGCCCGGGACGATGCTTTCCACTTCGAGCCGCGCGCTTCCGGCCTGCGCGAAGCCCAGCCTGTAGGCGGCGGCATAGGAAAGATCGATGACGCGCCCGGCGTGGAAAGGGCCGCGGTCGTTGATGCGCACCACCACGCTCCTGCCGTTCGCGGGATTGGTGACGCGCGCGTAGCTCGGGATCGGCAGCGTCGGGTGCGCCGCGGTCAAGGCGTACATGTCGTAAGGCTCGCCGCTCGAGGTGGGCGCGCCGTGAAAGCGCCTGCCGTACCAGCTGCCGATCCCGGTCTCGCGGTACGGCCGCAGCTCGGCGAGCGGCACATAGGTCCTGCCGAACACCTCGTAGGGGCGGTTGGCGAAGGGGTGCAGCGGCTCGCCTCTGGGCACCGCGTCCGGGATCGAGGCGAGATCGGCAGGGGGATTGGCGCCCGGCCCGTCGTCCTTGTAGTAGCCGCCTTTCCGCGGCGCGGGCGGAGGCTCGTCCGCCGGGACCGTCGTCAGGCTTCCGCAGCCCGACAGCAAGAAAACGAGGAAAGCGAGGAAAAGCCTCACTTCTGCTCGTACACGACGTTTCCCGCGACCAGCGTCGCGCGCACGCGGCCGGCGAGCTCGTAGCCGAGGAAGGGCGAGTTCTTGCCCTGGCTCTTGAGCGCCTCGGGAGTGACCCGCCACGGCGCCTCCGGGTCGAAGACGATCAGGTCGGCGGGCGCGCCGGGCTCGATGCGGCCGGAGTGCGCGCCGAGGATGCGCGCCGGCTCGCTCGTGACGCGCGCGAGCGCCCTGGCGAGCGGGAGCTTGCGCTCCTCGCCCCATTTGAGCGCGAGCGGCAGCAGCAGCTCGAGGCCCGTCGCACCGGGCTCGGCCTCGGCGAACGGCAGCTGCTTCTGGTCCTCGTCGACCGGCGTGTGGTCCGACACCGCGCAATCGATGGTGCCGTCGGCGAGGCCGGCAGCGAGCGCCTCGCGGTCGCGCTGCGAGCGCAGCGGAGGCTCGAGCCGGCAGTGCGCGTCGAAGTAGCCGAGGTCCATCTCCGAGAGATGCACGTGGTGGATGCCGACGTCGCAGCTGACGGGCAGGCCCTCGCGCTTCGCGGTGCGCAGCATCTCGACCCCTACCGCGGTCGAGAGGCGGCAGAAGTGCACGCGCGTGCCCGTGGCGCGCACCAGCTGCAGCATGGTCGCGAGCGCGATGGTCTCGGCGAAGGCGGGAATCCCGGGCAGCCCGAGGCGCGTCGCCACCTCGCCGTCGTGCGCCACGCCCTCGCGCTCGAGCCAGCGGTCCGCGGGCCGCAGCCACACCGGGAAGCCGAACGTGGCCGCGTACTGCAGCGCGCGCCACAGCACGCGGGTGTCGGCGAGCGGCGCATCGGCCTGCGAGAAGGCGACGCAGCCGGCTTCGGCGAGCTCGGCCATCTCGGTGAGCCGCTCGCCGGCGAGCTTCACGGTGAGCGCGCCGACCGGGTAGACGCGCGCGCGGCTCAGCGCCTTCGCTCGCCGGCGCAGCATGTCCACCAGCCCCGGCTCATCGAGCGGCGGGTCGGTGTCCGGCGGGCAGGCGAGGCTGGTCACGCCGCCCGCCACCGCCGCGTCCATTTCCGATTCGAGCGTCGCCTTGTACTCGAAGCCCGGCTCGCGCAGCCGCGCCGCGAGATCGATGAGGCCCGGAGAGACCACAAGGCCTTTGGCATCAATTGTTTTTTCCGCTCTTGCTTTCTTATCCGAGATTTTCCCGTCCGAAATAAAGATATCCCCGATCCCATCCCGCCCGCTCGCCGGATCTACGACACGGCCGCCCTTGACCAGGATGTCCATCAGTTCCCCGCCACGATCGACATCACCGCCATGCGCACCGCGATGCCGAAGGTGACCTGCGGCAGGATCACCGAGTGCGGGCCGTCGGCGACCGAGGAGTCGATCTCGACGCCGCGGTTCATCGGCCCCGGGTGCATGACGATCGCGTCGGGCCGCGCGAGCGCGAGCTTCTCGGCGGTGAGGCCGTAGTTCTTGAAGAACTCCTGCGCGGAGGGGAGCAATGCTCCGCTCATCCTCTCGTTCTGCAGGCGCAGCATCACCACCACGTCGCAGTCCTTCAGTCCCGCGCGGATGTCGTGGAACACGCGCACGCCGAGCGCCTCCACGCCCGCCGGCAGCAGTGTCTGCGGGCCGATGACGCGCACCTCGGGCACGCCCAGCGTGGTGAGGCCGTGGATCAGCGAGCGCGCCACGCGCGAGTGCAGCACGTCGCCTACGATCGCCACCGCGAGGCGCGTGAAGTCCTTCTTGTAATGGCGGATGGTGTAGAGGTCGAGCAGCCCCTGGGTCGGGTGCGCGTGCCGCCCGTCGCCCGCGTTGATGACGTGCTCGTGCGGCTTGACGTGGCGCGCGATCAGGTAGGGCGCGCCCGAGGAGCCGTGGCGGATGACGAAGATGTCGGCCTGCATCGCCGAGAGGTTCGCGACCGTATCGAGCAGCGACTCGCCCTTCGATTGCGAGCTCACCGCGATGTTGAGGTTGATGACGTCCGCCGAGAGGCGCTTGGCGGCGATCTCGAACGTGGTGCGGGTGCGGGTCGAGGACTCGAAGAACAGGTTGAACACGCTCTTGCCCCGCAGCAGCGGCACCTTCTTCACCTCGCGCTCGGTGACACCGGCGAACGATTCCGCGGTGTCGAGCAGCTGCAGCAGGATCTCGCGCGGCAGCCCCTCGATGGAGAGCAGGTGCTGCAGCTCGCCGTTGGCGTTCAACTGCGGATTACGCTGCACGCTCGAGCTCCAGCGAAAGCCTGCCGTCGGCGGCCTGCTTCAGGCGCAGCCGCATGCCCTCGGGCACTTCGACCTTCGCGCCGCAATGCTGCGCGCAGATCGGCAGCTGCCGCCCGCCGCGGTCGGCGAGCACCACCAGCGCGATCGAGCGCGGCCGGCCGTAGTCGAACAGCTCGTTCATCGCCGCGCGCACCGTGCGCCCGGTGTAGAGCACGTCGTCCACCAGCAGCAGGTCGCGGCCTTCCACGTCGAACGGGATCCTGGTGCGCTTGGGGTCGTGCTTGAGGCCCTCCTTGGCGTAGTCGTCGCGGTAGAAGGCGATGTCCATCAGCCCGAGCGGAACCTTGAGGCCCAGCATCCGGTGCAGCCGCTCGGCGAGCCAGGCGCCGCCCGTGTACAGGCCGATCATCGCGGTGGCGGGCGTCACGCGCGCCTTCAACTCCGCGGCGAGCGCCGGGAGCAGCGCCTCGGCCTCAGGAAGCGTGCTCATCGAAGTACTGCTCGATCAGGAGCTGCGCGGCGTGCGAGTCGAGCGCCTTGCCGCGCGACAGGCGCGCCGCCCGGCGGCTGCCGTAGGCGGCGCGCATGCGGCTTTCCACCTCCACCGAGCTGTAGCGCTCGTCGACCAGCTCCACCGGCAGGCCGAAGCGCCCGGCGAGCTGGCGCGCGAAGCGCTCGGCGCGGCGCGTGGTCTCGTGCGGCGCGCCGTCCTCGCCGAGCGGTCGCCCGACCACCAGCAGCGCGGGCTTCCATTCCTTCACCAGGCGCGCGATCGCGGTGAGGCGCCCCGCGCCGCTTTGCGCCGCGACGCCGGGCAGCGGGTGCGCGCTGCCGGTCTCGGGCTCGCCCACCGCGACGCCGATGCGCTGCAATCCAAAATCGAAAGCGAGAACTGTGCCGGGGGCGGTGCGCCGGGCCTTCTCAGGCATGTCCCGCTTGGTCGGCGAGGCGCGCGTAATCGAGCCCGAGCAGCTCCATCGCCGCGGGCAGCCGCTCCTCGGCCGGCAGGTCGAAGATGATCGCGTCGCGCGCCTCGACCGTGAGCCAGGCGTTCTGCGTCAGCTCGTGCTCGAGCTGCCCGGCCGACCAGCCGGCGTAGCCGAGCGACACCAGCATCTTCGCCGGCCCCTCGCCGCGGCCGACCGCCTCGAGGATGTCCTTCGAGGTGGTGAGGCCGATCGGCTCGTGCACGCCGCAGGCCACCTTGAGCGTCGACTGCCAGTCGCCGGCCGGCAGGTGCAGCACGAACCCGCGGTCGGTCTGCACCGGGCCGCCGAAGTAGATCGGCGCATCCGCCATCGCGTTGTTCTTCAGGTGCAGCGACAGGCGCTCGAACAGCGCCTGCAGCGTCATGTCGATCGGGCGATTGACGACGATGCCGAGCGCGCCCTGGTCGTTGTGCTCGCAGACATAAGTGAGCGTCCTGGCAAAGTAAGGATCGACCATGTTGGGCATGGCGATCAGGAAGTGATGCGTCAGGTTGATCGAGGGCACGCTCGAGCCCTATTTTACTCTCAGATCTCCACCATCTCGAAATCTTCCTTGCGGGCGCCGCACTCGGGGCAGGTCCAGTTCATCGGCACGTCCTCCCAGCGCGTGCCCGGCGCGATGCCCTCGTCGGGGAGGCCCGCGGCCTCGTCATAGACGAAGCCGCAGATCAGGCACATCCAGGTGCGGTATTGGACTTGCTGTTCGGTCATCGGCAGCAGACAGTAAAATTGGCCGGGAGTTTATCGCATGTCGTCATCGCCCCCGAGCGTGCGCGGGGTCGCCGCCACCGCCCCCACCGGCGGGGGGGGGGGG
>JBFLYF010000134.1:0-8392 GCA_040756795.1 Pseudomonadota bacterium | reverse complement strand
ACCTCGCCTCGGCGGCGATCGGCGGCGTCCCGGGGGCGGGCCAGATGGGCGCGACCCTGGTCAACATCTCGAGCGGCGCGCGCACGCGCCTCTCGGGCGTCGCCGAGGGCCTGCTCGCGCTGGTCGCGTTCCTCGCCCTCGCCGGGCTGATCGCCTGGGTGCCGATCGCGGCGCTGGCCGCGATCCTGATCGTGGTCGGGGCGCGCATGATCGACTGGCAAAGCGTGCGCTTCCTGCGCACGCGCGCGACGGTGCTCGACTTCGCGGTGATCGCGGTGGTGGTGGTCGTCGCCGTCACGGTGGGCCTGATCGTGGCCTCGGGCGTCGGCATCGGGCTGGCGATCCTGCTCTTCGTGCGCGAGCAGCTCGGCGGCTCGGTGGTGCACCGCAAGGCCTACGGCAACCAGATGTTCTCCAAGCAGGTGCGGCGGCCCGAGGAGATGGAAATCCTGGAGCGGCGCGGCGACAAGACGGCGATCTTCGAGCTGCAGGGGAGCCTGTTCTTCGGCACCACCGACCAGCTCTACCGGGCGATCGAGCCCGACCTGAAGGCGGCCGCGAGCATCATCCTCGACCTGCGCCGCGTGCAGTCGGTCGACGTGACCGCCGCGCACCTGCTCGAGCAGTTTGACGCGATGCTCGCCGAGCGCGGCGCGTTCCTCATCTTCAGCCAGCTGCCGCGCCACGTGCCGAGCGGCAAAGACCTGCACCAGTATTTCGACGCCGTGGGGCTGGCGCGGCCGGGAAGCCGGGCGCAGGTGTTCGACGAGCTCGACGACGCGCTGGAAAGCGTGGAAAACCGCCTGCTCGCCGAAGAGCGGCTCGACAGCGGCCCGCGCGGTCCGCTCGAGCTGCGCGACATCGGCGTGTTCGCACGGCGCAAGGCGGAGACGCTGCAGGCGCTCGAGGCGTTCATGGACAAGCGCTCGTATCGCGAGGGGGAAACGATCTTCCGGCGCGGCGACACGGGCGACGAGCTGTTCCTGATCCGGCGCGGGGCGGTGCGCGTCGAGCTGCCGCTCGGCGACGGCCTGAGCCACCACCTCGCCACGTTCCGGCGCGGGGTCTTCTTCGGCGAGATGTCGTTCCTCGACCGCGAGCCGCGCTCGGCCGACGCGGTCGCCTACACCGACGTGGACCTGTACGTGCTGTCGCGCGCCAAGTTCGATGCCTTCGCCGCCGATCACAAGCGCCTGGCGATCGACCTGTACGAGGGCATCGCGCGCTCGCTCGCGATCCGGTTGCGCTACACCAACGCCGAGCTGCGCGTGCTGCAGATGGCCTGAGGCCCGGCCGGGGCGCGCTCAGCCTCGGGAGTCGCTCACCAGCTTCATCAGCGCGGTGTTGTCCCAGCGGCCCCAGCCCTGCGCGCTGATGCGCCCGAAGTACTGCTCGATCTGCGCCGTGTTCGGCATGAAGGCGCCGTTCTTCTTCGCTTCCGCGAGCGCGATGTTGAGGTCCTTCCTCATCCAGTCGGCTGCGAAGCCGAAGCCCTCGAACTTGCCTTCGACCATGGTCTTCCAGCGGTTCTCGAGCTGCCAGGACTGCGCCGCGCCCTTGGAGATCACGGCGATCACTTTCTCCATGTCCAGGCCCGCGCGCTTGCCGAAGTTGAGGCCCTCGGCGAGGCCCTGCAGCATCCCTACGATCACCACCTGGTTGACCATCTTGGTGAGCTGGCCCGAGCCCGGGCCGCCGATCAGCGCGCACATCTTGGCGTAGACATCGAGCACGGGCTTCGCCCGGTCGAAGTCCGCCTGCTCGCCGCCGCACATGATGCCGAGCTGGCCGTTGACCGCGCCCGCCTGGCCGCCGGAAACGGGAGCATCGACAAAGCCGACGCCTTTTTCTTTGCATTTTCCATGGAGTTCTCTTGCGACAACGGCCGAAGCCGTCGTGTGGTCCACCAGGATTGAACTCTTCTTCAACCCCGCGAGCGCGCCGCTGTCGCCGTAGACCACCGAGCGCACGTCGTCGTCGTTGCCGACGCACATCATGACGAAATCCCTGCCTTCGGCCGCCTCCTTCGGCGTCGCCGCGGCCTTGCCGCCGTACTCCTTCGCCCACTGCGCGGCCTTGGCCGCGGTGCGGTTGTAGACGGTCACGTCGTGGCCGCCCTTCTTCAGCAGGTGGCCGGCCATCGGGTAGCCCATGACGCCGAGGCCGAGGAAGGCTACTTTTGCCATGTTGTTGTCTCCTAAAGGGTTTTTACGAAGTTGACAGGTCCAAGTCAACGACCCACAATACGTGGACGTTTATACAGTATCCGGTGTTGGCCCAGCGCGAGCTGCCGCAGATGCCAACCTCCTAAGAATAGAAGAGGACCGAGATATGGACGACAGCAAGTCTAAGGCATTGGCCGCCGCGCTGGCGCAGATCGAGAAGCAGTACGGCAAGGGCTCGATCATGCGCATGGACGCCGAGGCGGTGAAGGACATCGAGGTGGTCTCGACCGGCTCGCTCGGCCTGGATCTCGCGCTCGGCGTGGGCGGCCTGCCGCGCGGCCGCGTGGTCGAGGTCTACGGGCCCGAGTCCTCGGGCAAGACCACGCTCACGCTGCAGGTGATCGCCGAGATCCAGAAGGCGGGCGGCACCGCCGCCTTCATCGACGCGGAGAACGCGCTCGACATCGGCTACGCCGCCAAGCTCGGCGTCAGGACCGAGGACCTCCTCATCAGCCAGCCCGACACCGGCGAGCAGGCGCTCGAGATCGCCGACATGCTGGTGCGCTCGGGCGCGGTCGACGTGATCGTCATCGACTCGGTGGCGGCGCTCACGCCCAAGGCAGAGATCGAGGGCGAGATGGGCGAACCGCAGATGGGGCTGCAGGCGCGCCTCATGAGCCAGGCGCTGCGCAAGCTCACCGCGAACATCAAGCGCACCAACACGCTCGTCATCTTCATCAACCAGATCCGCATGAAGATCGGCGTCATGTTCGGCAACCCCGAGACCACCACCGGCGGCAACGCGCTCAAGTTCTACGCCTCGGTGCGCATCGACATCCGGCGCATCGGCTCGATCAAGAAGGGCGACGAGGTGATCGGCGCAGAGACGCGCGTCAAGATCGTCAAGAACAAGGTCGCGCCGCCGTTCCGCCAGGCCGAGTTCGACATCCTCTACGGCGAGGGCATCTCGCGCGAGGGCGAGGTGCTCGAGCTCGGCGTGAACCTCGGTGTGCTCGAAAAATCGGGCGCCTGGTACATCTACAACGGCGACCGGCTCGGCCAGGGCAAGGACAACGCGCGCGACTTCCTCAGGGAGAACCCGCCGCTCGCGAGAGAGATCGAGGGCAGGATCCGCGAGAAGGCGGGGGTCAAGTTCTCGCCGGCCGAAGCTGCCGTGGTGGACGACAAGAAAGTTGAGCAACTGCCCACCAGAAAACGCGGCTGAGCTGCGCGCGCGGGCGTTACGGCTGCTCGCGCGCCGGGAGCATTCCCGGCTCGAGCTGACGCGCAAGCTCGCGCCGCATGCCGGGAGCGACGCGGTCCTGCGGCAGGTACTCGAGGACCTGGTCGCGAGAAGGCAGCTTTCGGACGAGCGCTACGCCGAAGGGCGCGCGCGCTGGCTTGCGCGCAAGTACGGGGCGGCGAAGATCCGCCACGACCTGAAGTCGAAAGGCGTCGATCCGGAGCTCGTGGAGCGCATCTCGTCCGGGGACGACCTCGAGCGCGCCGCCGGCATCCTGCGGCGCAAGTTCCGCAGCCCGGCGACGACGCGCGAGGAGCGCGCGCGCCGCATGCGGTTCCTGCTCGGCCGCGGCTTCTCCCACGAGGTGATCCGCAGCGCCCTGGGCGCGGGCGCCGGCGCGGACGCGCAGGATTGACCTAGCGCAAGCGATCGCGGCGGGGGCGGCTTTACCCTGAGGTCGCGATGGAAGATCCGCACCTTGCACTGCGCTTCGCGGTCGCGCTCGGCCTGGGCGTGCTGATCGGCCTGGAGCGCGAGCGCGCCAAGGGCGAGGAAGGCGGCGCGGGCGTGCGCACCTTCGCGCTCATCGCGCTCGCCGGCGCGCTCGCCGGCTACCTGGAGCAGAACCTCGGGCTCGCCTGGCTCGCGCTCGCGGTTTTCGTCGCCGTCGGCGCGCTCATCATCAGCCTGAACGTGCTCACCACCCTGCGCGGCGATACCGGCATCACGACCGAGATCTCGGCGCTGCTCGCGTTCTTGCTCGGCATGCTGTGCGCGCACGGGCAGCTGCAGGTCGCGGCGTGGGTCGCGGTGGCGATGGCGCTGATGCTCGCGCTCAAGGACTGGCTGCATCGCCTCGCGCGCCGCATCGACACTGCCGACATCGAGGCGACGCTCAAGTTCGCCATCGTCACGCTGATCGTCCTGCCGCTGGTGCCCGACCAGAACTACGGCCCGCCGCCGCTCGACGTGCTCAATCCCTACAAGGTCTGGCTCATGGTGGTGCTCATCTCGGGGCTCAACTTCGCGGCCTATCTGCTCATCAAGATCCTGGGCGCGGAGCACGGCATCGGCATCGCCGGGCTGCTCGGCGGGCTCGCCTCGAGCACCGCCGTGACGCTCGGCTTCTCGCAGCGCAGCCGCGAGCCCGGCGCCGACGCTTCGGCGCTTGCGCTCGGCATCCTGCTCGCCTGGACGGTGATGTTCTTCCGTGTCGTGGTCATGACCGGGGTGATCAGCGCGCAGCTCGGCCTGCGCCTCGCGGTCGCGATGGGCGCGCTTTGCGCGGTGAGCCTGGGCGCCTGCTGGTGGCTGTGGCGCAGGCGGCGCGTCGCCGAGCGGGGCGAGGTCCAGGCGGGGCAGAACCCGTTCGAGCTGGACGAGGCGGTCAAGTTCGGCGTGCTGTTCGGCGTGGTCGTCTTCGTCGCCAAGGCTGCCGAGGTTTACCTGGGAGAGAACGGCCTGTACCTCGCCGCAGGGATCGCCGGACTCACCGACGTCGACGCGATCACGCTGGCGATGGCCGACCTGGCGCGCAGCGAGGCGCAGAGCCTGGAGGTCGCGGCGCGCGCGATCGTCATCGCGGCGCTCGCCAACACGCTGGTGAAGAGCGCGATCGCGGCGAGCCTCGGCTCGGCCGAGCTGCGCCGGGCCACGCTGCCGGTCTCGGGGCTGCTGTTCGTCGCCGGGGCGCTCGCCGCGGCGCTCATCTGAGCGCTGTCCGGCGTGTCATCCGCCGGCACTGGATAAACGTTCACCTGTAAGCCGGCGCATTTGCCTGCCGGCGGCCGAAAGGGGGTGAACGCGATGAATCATTCGGAAGCACTCAGCGTGATCCGGTCGCTCGCCAACGGCGTCGACCCGGAAAGCGGCGAGGTATTCCCGGCCGAAAGCGCCTACCAGCGCGCCGAGGTGGTGCGCGCGCTGTACGCCGCGGCCGAGGCGCTCGAGAAAGCCGAGCGCTTCGAGCGGCGCAAGCGCGAGCTGCCCGCCAAGACCGGCGAGCCCTGGACCGAGGACGAGGACCGCAAGCTGCTGGCCGGCTTCGATGCCGGGCGCGGTCTGGTGGAGCTGGCGGCGGCGCACCAGCGCACCCAGACCGGCGTGCGCGCGCGCCTGGTGAAGTACGGCCGGCTCGCGGCCTGAAGCCGCCGCGGCGCGATCCCGGAGGCGCCGGCGCCCCGGGACGCGCCCCGCGCGATGCGATACTTCGCGCGTGAGCCGACTTGCGCGCATTGCCCTGCCCTGCGTCGCGCTGCTCGCGCTGGCGCTCGCGCTCTACGGGGGGTCGCTCGGCTACCCGCTGGTCTTCGACGACAAGCGCCTGGTCGGGGCGCTTGCGGCGATGCGCGACGCGGGTTTCAGCCTCGAGCGGCGCGGCATCACCTTCGGCAGCTTCGGCTGGATCTACGGTGCGTTCGGACCCGACTGGCGCTGGCAGCGGCTTGCGAACGTGCTTCTGCACGGCGCGGTCGCCGTGGCGCTGTTTCTTTTCCTGCGGCGACTGCTCGCCGTCGTCCCCGGCAGCCCCTCCGGTCGAGCGGAGCCGTGGTACGCGTTCGCGGGCGCGGCGCTTTTCGCGTTGCACCCCGCAGCGGTCTATGGCGTCGCCTACCTGACCCAGCGCAGCATCTTGCTCGCGACGCTCTTCTCGCTCGCCTCGCTCTGGCTCTTTCTGGAGGGGCTGCTGCGCCGCCGCTGGCCGTGGTTCGCGGCCGCGGCGTTCACCTATCTGCTGGCGGTGGGCTCCAAGGAGCACAGCGTCATGCTGCCTGCGGTCGCGGCCGCGCTCGCGATCCTGGTGCGCGGCTGGCCGCCGCGGCCGATGGCGAACCTCGCGCTGCCCTTTGTGCTGTACGCGGCGATCGCGCTCGCCGCGGTGTTCCAGGCGCGCGGGCTGCTCGGCGGAGTGTACGAGTCCCTCGGACCGGCGGCGCTCAAGCAGGCCGCGGAATCGACGGGCGCCGCGCCGCGGCAGCCGTATGCTCTGAGCGTAATCAACCAGGGGTACCTCTTCTTCCGCTACATCCTCACCTGGCTCCTGCCGTGGCCGGGGTGGATGTCGATCGACTTGCGGCCGCCGTTTCCCGCGCAGCTGCTCTCCTGGCCGCAGTCCGCAGGCTTTCTCGCCTGGCTTGCCTGGCCGGTCGCGGCCGCCGCGCTGTTGCTGCGGGGCGGACGCCCGGGCCTCGCCGGATTCGCGATGCTCGCGCCGTGGCTCCTGGCGCTCACCGAGTTCGTCACCGTGCGGGTGCAGGAGCCGTTCGTGCTGTACCGCAGCTACCTGTGGATGTGCCTCGCGCCGGCGGCGCTGCCCGCGCTGCTCGCGCGGCTCGGGCTTCGCCTCGCGCTCCCGCTGCTCGCGGCGGCGGCGCTCGCGCTGGCGCCCGCCTTCGCCGACCGGCTGCGGACCTTCTCGAGCGAGCTCGCCCTGTGGGAAGACGCGGTGCGCAAGCTCTCGGACCCGAGCGCGCCTTTCACCGATCGCGCCTACCGCAACCGCGGCGTCGCCTATTTCCAGGCCGGGCGCGATCCCGAGGCGCTGCGCGATTTCGACCGCGCGATCGAGCTCCATCCCGGCACGCCGGAGGGGTGGATATCGCGCGGCACGCTTTACATGCGCGCGGCGCAGAGCGCGCGCGCGCGGGCCGACTTCGACCGCGCGCTCGCGCTCGATCCGCACAACGGCGAGGTCCTGGCGCGGCGCTGCATCGTGCTGATGCGCCTAGAGCGGCTGGACGAGGCGCTCGCCGACTGCACGCGCGCCGTAGAGCTCGGGCCGGCCGACGCAGCTGCGCATGTGGTGCTCGGCATGGTGCGTGCCCTGCGCGGCGAGGCCGCGCTCGCCGAGCGCAGCTATCTGCGCGCGCTCGAGCTGGACGCCTCCGACGGCAGCGCGCACTATCAGTACGGCGTGCTGCTCAGGGGAACCGGCCGCGAAGAGGAGGCGAAGCGGCAGTTCGCCGCCGCCTGCAAGGCGCGCGTCGCGGCCGCGTGCAGGGCGCTGCCGTAGAATGACGGCACCATGAAATCCGCCGACATCCGCGCCGGCTTCCTGGAGTATTTCCGCTCCAAGGGCCACACCATCGTGCCCTCGAGCTCGCTCGTGCCCGCGAACGATCCGACGCTGCTGTTCGTCAATTCCGGCATGGTGCAGTTCAAGGACGTGTTCCTGGGTAAGGAGTCGCGTCCCTACAAGCGCGCCACCACCTCGCAGCGCAGCGTGCGCGCCGGCGGCAAGCACAACGACCTGGAGAACGTCGGCTACACCGCGCGCCACCACACCTTCTTCGAGATGCTGGGCAACTTCTCGTTCGGCGACTACTTCAAGGAACGCGCGATCGAGCTCGCCTGGACCCTGCTGACGAAGGACTACGGCCTGGCCAAGGAGAAGCTGCTCGTCACGGTCTTCCATACCGACGACGAGGCGGCGGGCCACTGGAAGAAGATCGCGGGCCTCTCGGACGACAAGATCATTCGCATTTCGACGTCGGACAATTTCTGGGCGATGGGCGACACCGGTCCATGCGGACCGTGCTCTGAGATCTTCTATGACCACGGACCGGACGTGCCGGGTGGTCCGCCGGGCAGTGCCGACGCCGACGGCGACCGCTTCATCGAGATCTGGAACCTGGTGTTCATGCAGTTCGAGCAGGTGACTCGAGAGGAGCGCATCGATCTGCCCAGGCCGTCGATCGACACTGGCATGGGGCTGGAGCGTCTCGCCGCAGTCCTGCAGGGCAAACATGACAACTACGACATCGATCTCTTTCGCGCGCTCCGCGAGGCGGTGGCGCAGGAGACCGGCGTCAGCCCCGACGGGCCGCAGGCGGCGTCGCACAAGGTGATCGCCGATCACCTGCGCGCCACCTCGTTCCTGATCGCCGATGGCGTGCTGCCTTCCAACGAGGGCCGCGGCTACGTGCTGCGTCGCATCATGCGCCGCGCGATGCGTCACGCCCACATCCTCGGCGCGCAGGATCCG